>CANQMY010000005.1 GCA_947625075.1 uncultured Clostridia bacterium | reverse complement strand
GATGATTTAGGAGCAGATTCACTAGATATTGTTGAATTAATAATGGCATTAGAAGAAGAATTTGATATAGAAATTCCAGATAGTGATGCAGAAAAAGTTGCAACAGTTGGTGATGTTGTTGAATATATAAAAGAACATGTTGCTTAATTATTATTAATAATTTTGTAAAAATATAACAAATGAAAAGAAGGTTTTATATTCCTTCTTTTTTTTTTATTTATAATAATGTAAATATTGAAAACAAGCTAGAGTTGTAGTATAATTTAAAAAAGTTTTAAAGGATATTTATTAGGAGGATTTGCTATGAGTTTAGAAGAAAGTATAGGCTATACTTTTAAAAATAAAGGGTTATTAGAAGAAGCATTAACACATATATCATATGCACATGAAAAAGGAATAAAAAGTAACGAAAAACTAGAATTTTTAGGAGATAGTATATTAGAATTTATTTCAAGTAAATATTTGTATAATAAATTTCCTTATCTTAAAGAAGGAGAGCTTACAAAGGTAAGAGCACAAGTTGTTTGTGAAGAAAGTTTGTATGAAGTTGCTAAAAAACATAATATTTCAAAATATATTAAAGTAGGTCATAGTGAGGGAGTAAGCGGAGGTAAAGAAAAACCAACAATTTTGGCAGATAGTGTGGAAGCACTTATTGCAGCAATTTATTTTGATAGTGGTTTAGAAAAAGCTGATGAATTTATAATAAAAAATTTAGAGGAAGCTATGGAATCTGCTAGTAAAAATGTAGGACAAAAAGATTATAAAACTGTTTTACAGGAAAAATTACAAAAACATGGTGATGTTCATATTGAATATAAAGTTGTAGAAGAAAAAGGACCAGATCACGATAAAACTTTTACATCAGAGGTAATAGTTAATGGAAGGGTGTTAGCATCAGGGATAGGAAAAAGTAAAAAATTAGCTGAAATGCAGGCCGCTAAAAAAGCATTAGAAAGCAATAAGATAAAAAAATAGAAATTTGAAAGGAAATATATATGAAAAAAGAATACATTATACCAATTTTTGTACCAAATTTAGGATGTCCAAATGATTGTACTTTTTGCAATCAACAAAAAATAAGTGGAGAAACAACTAACGTAAATGCAGATGATGTAAAGAAAACAATAGAATTTTATTTAAAAAATTTTAAAGATGATAGTAAATATGTACAAGTTGCCTTTTTTGGAGGAAGCTTTACTGGAATTGATTTAAAGAAACAAGAGGAATTGTTAAAAGCAGCAAATGTATATATAGAAAATGGAAAAGTAGGAAGTATAAGAATATCTACAAGACCAGACTATATAAATAAAAAAATTTTAAAAATGCTAAAAAAGTATAATGTAAAAACAATAGAGCTTGGGGTACAATCTTCTAATGATTATATTTTAAATAAAAGTAAAAGAAATCATACTTTTAATGATGTAAAAATTGCATCAAAGCTTATAAGAAGATATCATTTTGTACTTGGACACCAAATGATGATTGGAATGCCAGAAAGTACAGAAATTGATGAACTTAATACTGCAAAAGATTTAATTAAGTTAAAACCTAAAATAGTTAGGATTTATCCAGTTCTTGTAATTAAAGGTACACAACTTGAAAAAGAATACAAAAATGGAGAATATATACCGCTTACTATAGAGCAAGCAGTTGAAAGATCTAAGGCGGTTACATATTTATTTAGAAGTAATCATATAAATGTTATTCGTATTGGGTTGCAAAATACAGAGGAAATTACAGATCCAAAACAACCTAAAAGTGAGGTAGTTTCAGGACCTTATCATCCAGCATTTAGACAATTAGTTGAAGCTGGAATGTGGTATGATAGTATTGCTGAAAAGATTAAAAATATTAATACAAAAGTAAAAACTGTAGAAATAAAAGTTAATTCAGAAGATATTAATAATGTAGTAGGACATAAGAAAGAAAATATAATAAAGCTAAAAGATATGTATGATGTAGATGTTATTGTAAAACAGGATGAAAAATTAAAACCAGGAAAATTTGAAATTAGTGTTGTAGAAACATTTTAATATAAAAATAAAAAAGGAAAAAATAATATGAAATATGAAATTAAATCAGAAAATTTTGAACCAAGAGATGTATTTGAATGTGGACAGTGTTTTAGATGGAATAAAGAATTAAACGGGAGTTATACAGGTGTTTTTTATAATAGTGTATTAAATGTGGAAAAGCAAGATGAAAAAATTATATTTACAGGTAATTGTGATTCTATAGAAGCATTAGAAAAATATTTTGATTTAAATAGAGATTATAAAACTATAATTAATAAATTAGAAATTATTGATGATAATTTAAAAAATAGTATTTTATATGGAAAAGGAATAAGGATTTTAAATCAAGATTTATGGGAAACAATAATTTCTTTTATAATTTCTGCAAACAATAATATTCCAAGAATAAAAGGAATTATAGAAAGAATATGTAAATCTTATGGTAAAAGAATAGAATATAATGGAAAAGACTATTATTCATTTCCAAGTCCAGAAGAATTATCAAAAGCAAGTGTAGAAGATTTAAGAAAATTAGGATTAGGATTTAGAGATGAAAGAGTATATGAAACAACACAACTTATTGCAAGTGGAAAATTTGATTTAAATAGTTTATATAATATTTCAACATATGATGCAAGGGAAAAATTATTAACTTTAGCAGGAGTTGGACCAAAGGTTGCAGATTGTATATTATTATTTTCTGACTTGAAAAGGTTTGATGTATTTCCTATAGATGTATGGGTAAGAAGAGTTATGAATGAATTATATATACATAATCCAGATGAAAATAAAGTAAGTAAAAAAGAAATACAAAAAATAGCAGATGAAAAATTTGGAGCACTTCAGGGTATTGCACAGCAGTATTTATTTTATTGGAAAAGAGAAGCATAGTAGGAGTTTCATAAAAATAGAAAGGAAAAGGAGAAAAAATGGAAAAACTTAAACTTTATTTTAATAAAGATAGGAAAAATATATTCTTAGTAACATTTTTAACTTGCATGATAGTACATTTTCAGCTTTATGCATTAATGATAACTGGCGCTGATAATTTAATAAATAATATGTATCATCAAGCAGATGTATGGGAATTAATGTTATTAAGATTTGGACTTTATTTTATGCAAGCAATAAAAGGAAACATTGTATCTCCAATATTAGTAACATTAATAAGTAGTGTATTACTAGGAATAACAGTGATTTTAGCGGAAGATATTTTAGAAATAAAAAATAAGTACTTTAAATATATAATTGCAATTCTATTTGCAGTAGCACCAAATATATCTGTAACACTTACATTTTTTTATTGTTCTGATGCATATATGATGGGAATGTTATTAGCAACATTATCAGTTTATTTAGTAAAAAGATTTGAAGATAAAAAATGGATAGTATTATTAAGTGGAGTACTTTTATCTTTGGCAATAGGAATGTATCAAACTTATTTATCAGTGGCAATTTGTTTATGTTTGTTTACTCTTATTGTAGATGTATTAAATAAAAAAGAATTAAAACAAATATTAAAAAATATAGTTAGATATTTTTTTATGGGAATTATAGGTATTGTAGTATTTTATTTAATATCTCATATAGTACTGTTAATTGTGAACTTACCAGTAGCAAGTTATGGTGGAGCAAATCAAATAGGACTAAGTACATTATTAAATATTAAAAATGTACTGCCTGATGCATATAAAAGTTTTTTTAATTACTTCTTTAATGATGAAATTATCCCAAATATTATTTGGCATACTAATATATTATACATAATAATATTTACTGCAATATTAATATCAATGATATATATTGTTATGAAAAATAAAGTATATAAAAAAATATCAAATATAATTTTATTATTAATTTTTATTATAATATCTCCAGCATGTTTTGGAATAATTGAATTAATAGCTCAAGACGTAGATATACATATATTAATGGCTTGCTCTATGATATATATCTTTTTACTTTTTTTCAAAATATTAGAAATGTTACCTGAAACATTTATATCAAAAATATTTAAATTTATGGTAGTAACATGTAGCTTAATAGTAATATGGAATTATACATGGCAAGATAATGCATCATATATAGCAATGAAATCAATGCAAGACCAAGCAGAAAAAACGATAAATAGAATAGTTACTCAAATTGAAGAATTAGATGAATATACTCCAGATACTCCAGTATTGTTTATAGGAAATTTTGGATGTCCTGATTATTTAAACAAAGAAAATACACAAGTAGAATCTAAGAAAATATATGATAGAACATGGGGATTTATAGCAAATGGCCCAGTAATATGGTGGGGAAATCAAGATAGTTGGAGAAAACTATTATATGAGTATGAAGGCGTTAATATGAAATTAGTAGGAGAAGAAGAATGTAAAGAAATACTTGAGACAGAAGAATATAAAAATATGAATAAATATCCTGAAAAAGATAGTATAAAAATGATAAACGGAACAGTAGTAGTAAGATTATATAAGTAAAATAATAGAAGGAGGATTGCTTTGAAAATTATATATGGTGTTTCTGGCACAGGAAAAAGTGAATATATTTTTAATAAAATAAAAGAATCTGGAAAAGAAAAAACATATATAGTAACACCAGAGCAATTTTCTTTTACTGCTGAAAAAAAGCTAATAGATACTAATCTACAAGGGGCAACATTAAGTTGTGAGGTTCTCTCTTTTGAAAGGATGGCATATAAAGTCATAAAGGAAACTTTAGGAGATAAGTATATAAACATTAGTAAGTCAGGAAAATCAGAGATTATTTATGATGCAATAATAAATAATCAAGAAGATTTAAAATTTCTAGGAAAATCACAAGAAAATATTGATACAATACTTACACAAATAACAGAATTTAAAAAGCATAATATAACTATAGATAAATTAGAAAAGCAAAAAGATAGTACTGAAGATATATATTTGAAGTCAAAATTAAATGATATGCTTATTATGTATAAATCTTTAGAAAATAAAATACAAGATAAATTCTTAGATGAAAATGATTTATTAACAATGCTTGCTGAAAATATAGAACAAAGTCATTTATTTGATAATGCAATATTTTATATAGATGAATTTGCGGGATTTACTAAACAAGAATATTTAGTAATTTCTAAATTAGATAAAATAGCAAAAGAATTATATATAACAGTATGTACAGATGATTTAAGAATTACAAAAGAACCAGAACAAGATGTTTTTTATGATAATAAGCAAACAATTCAATCTTTATGTCAAATTTTTGATATAGATAAAGATAATCAAATTAAATTATCAAATAAATATAGATTTAAAAGTAAAGAATTATATCATTTAGAAGAAAACTTATTTGCTGTGCCTTATAAAATTTATAATGAAGAAATAAAAGATATTAAACTAAATTGTTTAGATAATAAATATGAAGAAATTGAAAATGTTGCAAACAATATAATAAAATTAATTAGAGATAATGGGTATAGATATAAAGATATAGCTGTAATTTGTAATGATATAGAAAGCTATTCTAGTTTATGCAAAGCAATTTTTTCAGAGTATGAAATACCAGTATTTATTGATACAAAAAAAGATATTACTCAAAATCTACTTATAAAGTATGTTTTATCAATATTCGATATTTTTACAAAAAATTGGTCTTATGAAGCGGTATTTAATTATATAAAAACTGGTTTTTTAAGTATAGAAAGAATTTATGAATTAGAAAATTATTGCTTAAAATGGGGAATAAAGGGTAAGAAATGGTATAGTAATCCATGGAATTATGAGAAAATAGAAAATAATGATGTAGATATAAATTTTAATGAAGAACAAAATTTGATTATAAATCCTTTATTACAATTAAAAGAAAAGTTAAGCGAAGAAAAAACAGCTGATAAAATAAGTATAGAGATTTATAATTTTATAGAAAATCAGATTAGCTTTTTTTTAAGTAATCAAACTAATAAACAAAAATTTAATGATAACATGTATGAGGCATGGCAGATTGTTTGTGAAGTACTAGAAGAAATTGCAAATATATTTAAAGATAAAAAAATTTCTTTTGATCATTATTCTAAGATTTTGAAAATAGGATTGTTATCAAAAGAATTAGGACAAATTCCACAAACCCAAGATAAAGTAATTGTTGGAGATGTAAATAGAAGCAGAACTCATAAAGTTAAAGCTGTATTTATAATTGGTGTAAATGACGGAGTATTTCCAAGTGTAATATCTTCGGAAGGATTTTTTAATGATAAAGATAGAGAAAATCTAAAAGCACAAGGATTTGAGCTAGCAAAGGGTACTAGAGAAAAAATGTATGAAGAAAATTTTAATATATATAAAGCTTTTTCAACAGCAGAAGAAAAGTTATTTATATCATACCCAAAAAGTGATTTTGATGGCAATTCACTAAGAAGATCTCTTATTATATCTAAACTAAAGAGGATATTTCCTAAATTAAAAGAGGACTCAAAAGGAAAGGATGAAATCTTAACAAAAACAATTACCTTTTCTAAACTTTTAAATAATATTGAAAGTGAAGAATGGAATGAAGTTTATGAATGGTATAATAGAAATTATAAAGAAAAATTAAATGCAGCTATTTTAGGTCTTAAATTTTCAAATGTACCTGAAAAACTTAATAATGAAAGCATAAAAAAATTATATGGAGAAGACTTAAGAACAAGCATTTCAAAATTAGAAAATTATAGCTCGTGTCCTTTTTCTTATTTTTTAAAGTATGGTTTAAAGCTTTCAGACAAAGAAAAGTTTAATATTAAACCTATAGATACAGGAACTTTTATGCATAATACTATTGATGAATTTTTTAGAAAAGCAGATGATATAAAGAATCTTACAGAAGAGAATATAAAAAATTTATTAGATAAAATAGTAGATGAAGAACTATTAAATGGTGGAAAATTTATGCTTACAGCAAAATATAGGGTATTAGTTCAAAGATTAAAAAAAGTACTTTTTATATCAATGAAATATATTGTACAAAGTCTTAAATGTAGTAGTTTTGATATTTTAGGTACTGAAGTAGATTTTGGAAAAGGAGCAAATCCACCAATAGAAATAAAATTAGATAATGGAAAAAAAGTATTAATAGAAGGAAAAATTGATAGAATTGATATTGCTAAAATGCCAGATGGAAATTATATTAGAATAATAGATTATAAATCATCTAGCAAAGATTTAGACTTAAATAAAGTGGTAGCGGGAATTCAAATTCAGTTAATTACATATATTGATGCAATATGCAAAAAAAATGAAGATATAAATCCAGCAGGAGCATTATATTTTGCTTTATTAGAACCTAAAATACTAGAAAATACGAAAAAATTAGATAAAGAGGAAATAGAAAAATTAATTGAAGAAAACTATAAAATGCAAGGGTTAGTATTAGCAAATGTTAATATAATTAAAGCAATGGATACTAATTTAACTGAAGGAAAATCGAATACAATACCAGTTACTTTAAATAAAAGCGGAGAAATTAATTATTCTAAATCAAGTGCAATAACTAGAGAAGAATTTGAAAACTTACAAAAATATACAAATAAAATTATCAAACAAATTTCTAAAGAAATTTTAGATGGGAATATTGAATTAAGACCTTACTTTAGCATGAAAGAAAAAAATACTCCATGTAGATATTGTGAATATAAAACAATATGTAAATTTAATTCTAAATTTAAAGGAAATGATTATAAGTATATAGAAAATAAGAAAAGACAAGATGTGTTAAATGAAATTAATGAAAAATCTTAAAATATAGTTTATAAAAAACAATTTTAAGGAGATATTGAAAATGAAGTTAGTTATTCAAAGAGTATTAAAGGCAAAAGTTACAGTAGATAAAAAAGTAGTAGGAAAAATCGGAAAAGGTTTGTTAGTATTACTTGGAATAGGTGAAAATGATAAAAAAGAAACAGCTGATTTTTTAGCGAAGAAATTGGTAAATTTAAGAATATTTGAAGACGAAAATAATAAAATGAATTTATCAGTCCAAGATGTTAAAGGAGAGCTTTTAATAGTATCACAATTTACTCTTTATGGAGATACTACCAGTGGAAATAGACCTTCATTTGATACAGCAGCTAAACCTGAAATAGCTAATGAACTTTATGAATATTTTTGTAATAAATGTAAAGAAAAAGTTAATGTTGAAAAAGGAAAATTTAAATGTCATATGGAAGTAGAACTTTTAAATGACGGACCGGTAACAATAATTATGGAAAAATGATATTGCTTAAATGATAAAAATGTAGTATAATTAAAATATGTTTTGTGATTAGTGTTAGGGAAGTAATCACATAAATCTAAGCACTAAAAAATACTATTCGGAGGTTTAGCAATGAATAAAAAGGAAATTTATGATCGGATTGTGGATTTAACACAACAACTTGCGGAAACAGGTGTTCCGGCAAGTCTGCTTGATGCAGCAAGCTATGAGGACTTGGCATGGGCGCAAGACGAGTTTGACTATTTAATAAGTCAAAAAAGTGACTTATACGAGCAAATAGCCGAACTCGGTAAAGAGATAAACGAGGCGTTTAAGAAAGATGCTTCGTCTGTACAAATCTTTGGTAATAAAGAAGATATGTACAAATTTGACACTAAAAAGATAGATGCAGTAAGCTTCTACGTGTTAACACTGTATGGAGACATTGAGGATATGTGTCTTTTTGAAAACACGAAGGAGAGGATTGAATCTGAAGAAAGCTTTTTAAGTGCTCTTGATGACGAATATGAACAGCTAGCAGATTTTGCAAGGAATCATTCATGGAAGGAATACGTTGATGATAATGGAGATTATACATCAATATGTAGTCTTTTGGTGGATATCTTTGATGGTTATTATGATGAGTAAGTAAATTTCCCCCTAACACAACCCCATAGAGATACTAATCTCTATGGGGATATTTGTTTGACAATAAATAGAATATATAGTATAATATAAACAGTTGTTATCCAAATAGGATAAAGAAGAGATTTAATTATATGTTTAAGAGATAAGAGAAAAGTAAATAATATTTAGTAAGAGATAAGAGAACTAAATATAAATTTAGATAGTTTAAAATATAAAACTATCTCTATTTAGACGTATATATTAGAAAGGAAAAGAAGATGGAGGAAAAACAAAAGGATACATTTGCGTCTGCAAATAGAAAAGAAAGAGAAAATACAAAGAAAAAGGAGAGCAATAAAAAAAATAATTATAAAAAAGATTATAAAAGAAACACTGTAAAAAGAGATAAATCAATATTAGATTTTAATTTTAAAAAGAGTAATTTAAAAATAATAGCTTTAGGTGGATTAGACGAAATAGGAAAAAATATTACTATATTTGAATATGAAGATGAAATTATTTTAGTTGATTGTGGATTAGAATTTCCAGAAGATGATATGCTAGGAGTTGACTTAGTTATACCAGATGTAACTTATTTAATTAAAAATAAGGAAAAAATAAAAGGTTTAGTAATTACACATGGACATGAGGATCATATTGGATCGATTCCATATATTTTAGCACAAATTAATATGCCTATTTATGCTACAAGACTTACTGCTAAACTTATAGAACATAAATTAGAAGAACATCATTTATTAAAAAATACTGAACTAAATATAGTTGAACAAGGTGAAACAGTTAATTTTGGCAAAATGAAAGTGGAGTTTATAAGAAGTTCACACAGTATACCAGATTCAGTAATGCTTGCGATTCATACACCAATTGGAGTAGTAATTCATACTGGAGACTTTAAGGTTGATTATACTCCTATAGATGGTCAAATGATGGATTTAGGAAGATTAGCAGAACTAGGAAGACAGGGAGTTTTAGCATTACTTTCAGATAGTACTAATGCAGAAAGAAAAGGATTTACAATGTCTGAAAAGTCTGTAGGTCCTGTTTTAGAGGGACTATTTGAAGGATGCAAAAAAAGAATTGTGGTTGCAACATTTGCATCAAATGTGCATAGAGTTCAACAGATAGTTAACTGTGCTGTAAAATTTAATAGAAAAATTGCAGTTTCAGGTAGAAGTATGATGAATATGATAGATGCAGCAAGAGAACTTAACTATATTGATGCTCCAGATAATATATTTATTGATATTGATTTAATAAAAAATTATAAAGATGAAGAATTAGTAATAATAACAACAGGAAGTCAAGGTGAAACTATGTCTGCACTAACAAAAATGGCAAGTGGAGAACATAGAAAGGTAACTTTAACAGGAAATGATTTAGTAATTATTTCAGCTAATCCAATTCCAGGTAATGAAAAAGCAGTTTCTAAAGTAATTGATAAATTATTAAAATTAGGAACAGAAGTAGTTTATAGTGCTTTAGCGGATGTTCATGTTTCAGGTCATGCGTGTCAAGAAGAACAAAAATTGATTATGGCATTAACAAAACCAAAGTATTTTATACCTGTACATGGTGAATATAGACAATTAACTGCTCATAGAGACACAGCAATAGAAATGGGAATTCAAAAAGAAAATATATTTATTGCTACAAATGGTAGAGAAATTGAATTAAATGAAAATGAAGGTAGATTAGCAGGCACAGTTCCATCAGGAAGAGTTATGGTAGATGGTCTAGGAGTAGGTGACGTTGGAAGTATTGTTCTAAGAGATAGACAACATTTATCACAAGATGGATTAATTGTTATAGTAATGACTATGGACAACAGAACAGGTGAAATTGTTTCAGGTCCAGATGTAATATCAAGAGGTTTTGTTTATGTAAGAGAATCAGAAAACTTGATGGAACAAGTTAAAACATTTATAAGAGAGGAAATAAAGGAATTAGAAAATAAGCATATAACAGATTGGACAATTATTAAATCTACATTAAAAGATGAAGTAAGAGATTTTATATTTGACAAAACTAAAAGAAATCCTATGATTTTACCAATAATAATGGAAATATAATTTATATAAAAAAATAAAAGGAGAAAAAATATGGATTATAAAGAATTAGCAAATTTGATTTTTCCTAATGCTAAACCAATTAGCTATTATGAAGAAAAGTATAAACCAAGAAATTTAAAAGAAGGGGCAGTTGTATCAAGATTTGCTCCAAGTCCTACTGGATTTGTACATATAGGAGGACTTTATCAAGCTTTAGTTGCAAAGCTTATGACAAAAAAAACAGGTGGTGTATTTTTCTTAAGAATTGAAGATACAGATCAAAAAAGAGAAGTGGAAAATGGAGTTACAGATATAGTAAATTCTTTAAAGGATTTTGATATGGCACCTGATGAGGGAATGATATCTGATAATGAAGAAGTGGGTGAATATGGACCATATAAACAATCATTAAGAAAAGATATATATGAGTCATATGCAAAATATTTGTTAGAAATGGGAAAAGCTTATCCATGTTTTTGTACACCAGATGAAATAGAAGAAATAAGAAAAAAACAAGAAACTGCTAAAATTAGAACTGGATATTATGGTGTATGGGCAAAGTGCAGAAATTTAAGCATAGAAGAAATGGCAAATAAAATAAAAAATGGAGAGAATTATATTATAAGATTTAAATCTCCAGGAAGAGAAGATAGAAAAATAAAACATAAAGATATAATAAAAGGAAATGTTGAATTTCCAGAAAATGATCAAGACATAGTAATAATTAAAGCTGATGGACTTCCAACATATCATTTTGCACATGCTGTTGATGATCATTTAATGAGAACAACACTTGTAATAAGAAGTGATGAGTGGTTGTCTTCAGTACCTCTACATTTACAGTTATTTCAAGAACTTGGATTTAAAGCGCCAAAATATGCACACATTTCTCCAATAATGAAAAATGATAATGGAAATAAAAGAAAACTTAGTAAAAGAAAAGACCCGGAAGCTGCTGTTTCATATTATAAAGAAGAGGGAATTCCTGTACAGGCAGTTAAAGAATATTTAATTAATATAGCAAATTCAACATTTGAAAACTGGAGAAGAGCAAATATTGGAAAATCAATAGATGAATTTGATTTTGATATAAATAAAATGAGTGTAAGTGGAGCTCTTTTTGATATGGTTAAACTTTTGGATATTGGAAAAACTGTAATATCTAAAATGTCTGCAGAAGAAGTTTATAATGAAGCTTTTAAATGGTCAGAAATTAATGATAAAGAATTAAATGATATGTTAAAAAATAAAGAATATTCATTGAAAGTGCTAGGAATCGAAAGAGGAAGCGGAAAACCAAGAAAAGATATTTCAAAATGGTCAGATGTTAAAGACAATATAATTTATATGTATGAAGAACCAAAAGAGTATGATTTTGATAAAATATCTGGAGAAGATGCTAAAAAAGTAATTGCAGAATATTTAAATTTATATGATGAAAATGATGACAAAGATACTTGGTTTAATAAAATTAAAGATGTATCAGAAAAATGTGGATATGCTAGAGAAGTTAAAGAATATAAACAAAATCCAGATAAATGGCCAGGACATGTTGGAGATATTAGCACAGTTATAAGAGTTGCTATAACTGGAAGAAGAAATACTCCAGATCTTTATGAAATAATGAAAGTATTAGGAAAAGAAATGGTTGTAAAAAGATTAGAAAAAGTAAAGGATAACTTATAATTTATGGATGGAAAATTATTAGTATTATGTGATGAAAGACCAACAATAGATGAGTGGGAAAACCCAATAGATCAAAGAGGAAATATACTAAATAAATGTGACGAATGTAAAAGAGTAATAAATGGTTTAGATTTGATGAATCCAATGCAAACTGATTCAACCGATACAGATATAATATATGCTGACTGGGAAACAATTGTTACAAGTCAAATTGAACCATTAATGCAAATGAAACAATATGCCTTTTCACAAGAAAGTTTACCACCTAAGTTACTTATGGAAAATGCAGTTGATAAATCATTAATGCAAAAGTCATATTTTGATACTTTATTACAATTAGATAAAAGTGGTGAAAGACCTAGAATTGATTATGGAATGTTAGCGATGGAAACGTTTTTAAATACATTTTGTAATGCAATATCAATGAATAGAATTTTATCAATATATCCTACATTTTCTGAAAATCAAGATAAAAAAGTGATTAGTGCAAGAATGAATATATTAGGAGCAATCGGATATAAAAATAAATTTAGAGCAAATAAACATCAAGAAAGAATAGTAAATATACTTAATCCAATTATATATAAGAAATATGGAGAGGTAGTTTCTAAAGCTAAAGATGAAATTCTTAAAATATATAATATGCCTGAGTTTTTCAAGGAAACAGAAGATGATGAACTAGAAGGGAGAGATTAAATATGCAATATCAAGTAGGAGATATTGTAAGAACAAAAAAAACTCATCCATGTGGTAGCAAACTATGGAAAATAACAAGAGTAGGTGTTGATTTTAAACTTGAGTGCATTGGATGTGAGAAAACTGTTATTATGCCAAGAGAAAAAGCTTTAAAAGTTATAACTAAAAAAGAAAATTAATAAACTTTATAAAAATGTATATATTACTTGAAATTAGCACATAATAATAAAAAACAGAAAGGATATATGTGTATATGAAAGTTGATGATTGTATGTGCTGTAATGTAACTTGTGTTAAACCAGACACAACATTAAGAGAATGTGCTAAAATAATGAGTAATGATGATATTGGTTGTGTTCCAGTATGTGAAAATGACGAGTTAGTTGGAATAATAACAGATAGAGATATAATTTTAAGAGCAGTAGCAGAAAACAAAGATGTAAATACTCTTACTGCAAAAGATGTAATGACAATAAAACCATATACTTGTGATTGTGGATGTGATGTAAAAGAAGCACAAGATGTTATGTCAGAATTTCAAATAAGAAGAATTCCAATAATGGAAAATGGAAAAGTAGTAGGAATGTTAACATTAGGTGATTTAGCATTAAATAATGGTACAGATGATAAAGAAGTATGTAAAACAATGAAATGTATATGTGAAGAAAGTAAATAAATCAATTTATTAATGAAAAAACTTAATAAAAATTAATTTATTTAAAATATAACATAATAACTATAATTAGACAAGAATTAGAAAAAAATAATTAGAAAATTTTTGACTTTATTGTAATTTTAAATTTGTAAGTGAATTTTATTCAAATTACACTTTACATGGTAGTTACAAAGTCTTAAATGTTCTAATTATTTTTTTTATTAAGTTTTTTCCTTAATAAAAATTAACATAAAAAATAGGAGATAAACATATGAAAAAAGTAATAAAAGAACAAGGAATAACATTAGTATCACTTGTAGTTACAATTTTAATATTATTAATATTAGTGGGAGTAACACTTCGGAACAGTATTAGGACAGAATGGTTTAATAGAAAAATCTAAGGAAGCAGTAGAAAAGTATAAAAAGGCAGAAGAAAAGGAACAATTAGCAATACAAAATTTAATAGAAGAGTTAAAAAATGAAACATTAATAGAAGCATTTGAAGAAGGAAAAATAAAAGTAGGAGACTATGTAAATTACAAGAATCCTACTTCCTCTGATGAACTTATATTAAAAAAAGAAAAAACAGGACAGGATTTCGAGCAAATTTGTACAGTAAATCAAAATACATCTTGGAGAGTTTTAGGACTAAGTAAAAATGGACAAAATTTATTATTAATTAGTGACAATCCAATAAAATTAAGTGAAGAAAGAACTTATTTAGCTTTAAAAGGAGCTGAAGGTTATTATTACGAAGAAAAAATACTTGATGAAATATGTAATATGTATAAAAATAATATAGCAGAGGAAGTTAGAAGCATAAGATTAGAAGATATATGTTATCTTTTAGATATTACTGTAGATGAAAAAAGTAATAAAGCATATAAAGATGGTAAAGAACTTGAAAGTTATACAGCTTATGTTGGAAGAACATATGCTTATAAATCTGGAGATTATGCACCAGAGAATTATTTAAAAGAGGTATATCCAGATAAAGAAGAATTTAAAAGTTTAGAAATGAAAAAAGTAGGAGATACCTTAGAAGCTAATTGTTATGGATTTTATGTGTATGATGAAATTATAAATAAAGATGATATTTTATATGACATATTGATACCAAAAACAGGTGAAGATGAAAATTATGCAGATAAATATTGGTTAGCAAATAGTCTTTACGCTTCGGATCACACTCACATTGATTTTTGGGCGCTAGGTGTTTTGCGGTAATTTTATTGGAGCAGGAATGGGTGGTTTTGGTTCATTAGGATATGAATATGATGGAGATGCTGGAGTAAGAGCTATAGCTGTTTTAAAATCCGATACTTCAATTAAAGATATATCTGTTATAAACAAACCTGAGAAAGTATTAGAAGCAAATTCAGAAAAATATAGACAACCAATTAAGTTAGAAAATGAAAAAGGGAAAATTAAATAATTTTAAATAAAACATTTTGTCGAAAACTTCTTATCAAACGACAAAACTTTCTATGGAAAAATATAGCAAAAGAGACTATAATATTTATAGTCTCTTTTTTTGAATTTTATAACAAATAAATAATTGAATTATAAAATTTTTTATTTTTAAGTAAATTAAAGACAAAAGAAAAAACTACTAAAGTAGTTAGAAGGAGGGAAGATGTGATTATAGATTATAAAAAGGAAACTAAAACTCTTATCTTGAGAGTTACAGAAGAGATTGATCAGCATACAGCAGACAGAATTAGAAGAAAATTAGATAGTGAAATTGAAATTTATACTCCTAAAAAAGTAGTATTTGATTTTAATGGAATTGAATTTATGGATAGTTCAGGTATTGGAATGGTACTTGGTAGATATAAGTTAGTAAGGATGTTAGGAGGAGAATTTGAAATAATAAATGTTAATAAAAGACTAAAAAGAATATTTGATATGAGTGGAGTTTCAAGAATAATTAATATTAAAGATGAGGAGAGTGAAAAAAATGAATGGGTTATATGATAATGAGATGAAATTAGAATTTACAAGTAAAACAAGCAATGAAGCTTTTGCAAGAGTTGCTGTTGCAGCTTTTGTATCACAATTAGATCCAACTATAGATGAGCTTTCTGACATAAAAACAGCAGTTTCTGAAGCAGTAACTAATAGTATTATACATGGATATAACGATGAAGAAGGAACTGTTAAAGTAGTTTGTAAGATATTTTTAGATACAGTTCAAATAGAAATATCTGATAATGGAAAAGGAATAGAAGATGTTGAAATGGCAATGAGACCACTTTATACTTCTAAACCTGATTTAGAAAGATCAGGAATGGGATTTACAATTATGGAAAGTTTTATGGATGAAGTAAAAGTGGAATCTGCAATAGGATTTGGAACTAAAGTTTTAATGAAGAAAAAAATATCTCAGAAAAGCGACGAACTGACAGAAGAAAGAAGTTCAGAAGAACATATAAATAATGAAGGAGAAAATTTGAAGTACATAGATGATACTACTGAAGAAAAGATAAAAAAAGACATAAAAAATATTTTAGGTGCATAGAGTAAAAAAATAGGAGAACTTTATGGATGAAAAACTAAAGAAAAGAATAATCTTAGCACAACAAGGTAACAAAGATGTTTTAAATAGTTTAGTTATAGAAAACAAGGGATTAATAATAAATATAGCTAAGAGATTTGAAAATAGAGGATATGATTTTGATGATATTTATCAAATAGGAGCAATAGGTTTCATAAAAGCTATTCAAAAGTTTAACTTTGATTATAATGTAATGTTATCTACGTTTGCTGTTACTTATATAATAGGTGAAATTAAGCGCTTTTTAAGAGATAATGGTCCAATTAAAATATCAAGACAAATAAAGGAATTATCTAAAAAAATCTTACTAGAACAAAAAAATGATCCAAATATAACAATAGAAAATTTAGCAAAAAAACTTAAAGTAAGCATAGAAGAAATTACACTTGCTTTAGATTCAGAAAATTGTATTAAATCATTAGATGATAGAGATAATGAAGATGAAATTCCACTTATAGATAAAATTTCATCAAAAGATAATAATGAAGAAATAATTGTAAATAATTTAGCATTAAAACAATGTATAAATAATTTAGAACCAAGGGAGAAAAAAATAATATTTTTAAGATATTATAAATGTCAAACTCAAAAAAAAGTTGCAGATATTATTGGCATAAGTCAAGTTCAAGTGTCTAGAATAGAAAAAAGAATTTTAGAAAATCTAAGTAAAGAATTAAAAGAAGCATAGTAAAAAGAGGAAAAGTGAAAAAAATAATATTGTCATTTTGTGTTTTTATAATTTTAATATTTTTAATACCTGCTTTTTTTTCGCGTTCATTTTTTTCAATAAGTTTGGAAAATGTAATTAATGAAACGAAAAATAATATTGATGAAAATTTAAATAATATAAGTGATTATGACTATAGTCAGTTTTCAACAATAAAGCTATTACATAAATCTGATGAAAGCATTGAAGAAATAAAATTAGATGAATATCTTTTAGGAGTAGTTTCAGCTGAAATGCCAGCAAGCTTTGAACAAGAAGCACTTAATGCACAAGCAGTTGTTGCAAGAACATATACTTTATATTCTATAAAAAATTCTAATAAACATGAAGGTGCAGATTTATGTGATAGTTCAAGTTGTTGCCAAGCATGGATATCAAAAGAAAATAGATTGTTAAAATGGGATGAAAACTTAAGAGAGGAAAATTGGAAAAAAATTGAGACAGCTGTTTATACAACAAAAGGTAAAGTTATAACTTATAATGGTGAAATAATAGATGCATTTTTTCATTCAAATAGTGGAGGAATTACAGAAACCCCAGCTAGTGTATGGGGAGGAACAAATTATCCATATTTACAGTCTGTTGAAACAGCAGGAGAAGATGCATATTCACAATATAGTTCAGAGATTGTTATAAACAAAGAAGAATTTAAAAATAAAATTTTAGAAAATCATAAAGATTTAGTTTTAAATTTTGATCAGGAAAATCCATTAGAAATTATAGAGTATACTGATTCTAATAGAGTTAAGACTATAAGAATAGGAAATATAAATTTATCGGGAGTTGAGTTAAGAACAATTTTGGGATTAAAATCAACTAATTTTACATTTAGTATTGATGGAGAAAACATTGTATTTAGTGTTATTGGTTATGGACATGGAGTAGGAATGAGTCAAACGGGTGCTGATAGTATGGCAAAGAGCGGAAGCAATTATGAAGAGATAATTAAACATTTTTATACAGGAGTTGAAATAATAGATATATAAATATTTTCTAATAAATGTATATAACCCTAAAAAATGGAAATAATTTAATTAATAAAATTTTTAGGAGGATATATATGAGAGAAAATAGAGAAAAAAATAAAGATTTTAATAAGAAGAGTATAAGTATTTTAGGTTTTTTAATATCCATATTTTTATTAGTAATAGCAATTATTCTTTCAATGAATGAAGAAAAAGCTGCAAGAGAGGCAAGAGCAATAGAATCAAATGTTAATAAAACTAGTTTAGAGAGTGTGGAACAAGCAAGTTCAGAAATAGGGAAAAGTGTAAATGAAATGAAAAATATTAATGAAACAATTAATGCTATTAATAATGAAATTGATTCTAAAATAAATTCAAATAATATACAGAATGATAATAATCAAAATATTATAGAAAGTGAAAATACAAACACAAGTAACATTATTGAAAATAATGTTAATATAAATACTACAAATGAAAGTAATGTGCAAAATGTTATTTCTAGTGATAGCAAAAATGAAACAAAAGAGCAATTTATAAAACCAGTTGATGGGGATATTGTTTCAAATTATTCAATGGAAAGCTTGCAATACTCAAATACGTTAGGAGAATGGATTACACATAGAGGTATAGATATAAAAGCAGATAAAACTACTGTTGTAAAAGCTTCTGCAGATGGAACAGTTAAATATATTAAGGAAGATCCAAGATATGGATTAAGCATAACAATAGAACATGATAATGGTTTTAAAACTGTATACTCAAGTTTACTTAGTACTGAGTTTGTAAAAGAAGGAGATAAAGTGACTCAAGGACAGTCAATAGGAACAGTTGGAAATTCAGCAGTATTTGAATCAGCAGATGGTAGTCATTTACATTTTGAAATTTTAAAAGATGAAGAATTTGTTAATCCTGATATGTATATAAAATAAGTTTTATATTACTTAATTTTAATAAAGTTTACAATAAAAATAGACATAATTTTAAAACACAATATTATGTCTATTTTTTTGTCATAAAATAAATTGTAACATATTTGTAACATTACTCTAAAACAGCTTTAAATACTGAAATACAAGCTATAAATATACATAATTTTCTTTGACTTTTTTCGACAAATTTGCTAGTATTTAATCATCATAAGAAAAGTAGGTGATTAAATGATTTACCAAGATGATATTACAAATTTACAATCTGACATTAAGGAAAAAATTGGACAAAAGATTATTGTAAAAGGATCTTTGGGAAGAAGTAGATCGTTTGAAAAAGAAGCTACAATTGAAAAAGCTTATCCAAATATTTTTGTGGTTAAGTATGAGGAAAACGAAAGAAATGTCTCATATCAATATAAAGATGTATTAACTAGAACTGTTGAGGTAGATGTATTTGATGGACAAAGTTATAGCCCACTTATTCCACCAATGATTAAAACACCTAAAAAAGTAAAAACATCTTTAAATTAACATGAAATTTAATTTTATAAAAAAATAAAAACAACTATTATTTAGTTGTTTTTATTTTTTTGCATAATTTACTTTAGAATTTCATATATTTTAGTAAATATTAAGGAGGTAAGTTATGGCGATAAAACTGGAGAAAAGTAAAATAGCTGTTAATCAAGTAATTGCAGATAAAAATGAAAGTATAATTGTAGATGGAGACTGTATTGTTCCAGACGTAAAACCGGACATACTAGAAGTAATTGGAACGAGTGGAGTAGTTAATGTTTATAAAAAAGAAGTTATGAATGGAAAAGTAAGAGTAGATGGGACTGTTATAGTTTATGTTATGTATATTGGTGATGATGGAAAAACTAGAGGAATAAGGAGTATAAATCATACAATTGATTTTTCACAAAGCTTTAATGTAGAGAATGCTTTAGACAACATGAATGAAAATATATCAGTATCTTTAGGAGTAATTGATTGTAAAGTTATTAATGAGAGAAAAATAAATTTAAAAGCTAATTTAAGTTTTGAAATTAATATTTTAGCTAATTCAGAGCTAGAATATGTAAATAATGTAGATTTAAAAGATATTCAAAAATTAGAAAACACAATTTCAGTAAATTCAATACTTGGAATTGGTCAAACTAAAACATTAGTAAAAGAAACAATAAATATAGACTCAAACGATAATTTAGCAGAAATTTTAAGAGTAAGTAATGAAATAGGAAATAGAAGTATAAAGGTAAGTTATAATAAGATTTTAGCTAAAGCAGACATTAAATTAAAGATGATGTATCTTACAGAAGATGGAAGAATAAATACAGTAAGTGCAAAACTACCAATTATGGGATTTATAGATATGCAAGATATTAATGAAAACAATCCATGTGAATATGATTTTGAAATAAAAAATATGATTATAAAACCTAACAGTAGCACAGAACACTCAATTTATGTGGAAATAGAAGTAGGGATATCTGCTACAGCATATATGAATAAAGAAGTAAATGTAATACAAGATTTATATAGTCCATCTACAAATTTAAAGTTTGATCAGAAAAATATAAGAATGATACAAAATAAATCGATGTTTAATGGAAATTTAAGTATAAATCAAAAAGAACTATTAAATATAGGAGATGAAAAGGTATATGATGTAGATGTAAATGTAGTTACTAATAATGTAAGAGTAACTGATAATGAGGTTTTAGTGAGTCGGAGATGTGAGTTTATTATTTATATGTTCTTCTGATGGAATGACAGGCATTCAAACGAAGAAAATTGACATACCTTTTGAAAATAGAATTAATTGTAACGGAATAATTAGCAAAGCAAATGTGAATGTAAAAACTGATTTGATTTTAGAAGATTTTAATATTATGCCTAGCGGAGAAGTTAATATAAGGTTAGATATAGGATTTTTTATAATAACATGTAACGATATTGACTTAAAACTAATTAGTAATATTGAAGAAATGGAAAATCAATATGAAGATGATTATAATATGGTTATATATCAAGTAATTCCTAATGATAGTTTATGGAAAATAGCAAAAAAGTTTAACAGTACAGTTCAAAGCATTAAAGAAACAAATGATTTAAAATCAGATAGGATTATGCCAGGCCAGCAATTATTTATAGAAAAATATATGGGGTAAAATGGATAAAATTTATTCAAGATTTAGAATTCCGAAAATAATAGGTGTAAGAAAATTAGATAATCATAAAAAAATATTGGTAATTGTTATTTTAGTAATTTTAATGGCATATATAACTGCCATTAAAATTATTGATGTAATAAATCCAATGCTTGAAGGTTATGCAAAAATTTCAGCTAGAGCAACGGCAAATACACTTGCTAATGAAGCGGTAAGTAATTCAATGAGCAATATGAGTTATGAAGATTTATGTCAGGTTGAAAAAGATGATGAAGGAAATATAAAGCTGTTAAAATTAGATATTGTTAATGTAAATAAGATATGCACAGATATTGGATTGAATGTGCAAAAAAGTCTTAATGACAGATTAAAAAGTAGTTTTAATGTAAGACTTGGAACTTTAACAGCTAATAGATTTTTGGCAGGTAAAGGGCCTACTATTGAAATAAAAATGGAAACAGTAGGGGATATTGAAACAAATATAAAATCAGAATTTTTAAGTGCAGGAATAAATCAGACATTGCATAAAATATATATAGATATAAATTGTAATATAAATATTTTAACTCCTTATAAAGATACTAGTGAAAAAGTTACTATGAGGGTATTATTAGCTGAAGCTGTTATAGTAGGAAATATACCAGAAACTTATTATGATTTAGATGGACTAAATCAAAGTGATTCACTAAATATGATAGGATAAAAAGAATTCTGTCAATGGGGACGGAGTTTTTTGACACAATATAATTTTTCTTTGCATAAGTTTTTAAATAATTTATAAAAAAATAAAAAGCTGGTTATTTTTAAGTTAAATAAATTTTAAACAACCAGTTTTTTATATATTAATAACATTATTTTGTATTTTTAGCTAATTTGCATACTTCAGCAAATGCTTTACTATCAGTTACAGCAAGATCTGCTAACATTTTTCTATTAATAGTAACATTTGCTTTTTTTAGACCAGCAATTAATGTACTGTAAGTCATACCATTTAATCTTGCACCTGCATTAATTCTTGTAATCCATAATTTTCTAAAATCACTCTTTTTATCTTTTCTACCAACGAAAGCATAATTTCCAGATTTCATAACAGCTTGCTTAGCTTGTTTAAATCTATAACTTTTAGCTCCATAATAGCCTTTAGCTCTTTTTATTATTTTTTTATGTTTTTTTCTTGTAATAATTGCTGTTTTTACTCTTGCCATTTATATTCACCTTCCTTTTTAGTTACCATATGGTAATAATTTCTTTACATGTTTTTTACTTGTGTCATCAACATAAGCATTTAAAATACTTCCACTTGATTTTTGTCTGTTTGTTTTATTAGCTAATAAATGTCTTCTATTAGCTTTAGTTCTTTTAATTTTTCCAGTAGCTGTATAAGAATATCTTTTCTTAGCAGCTTTATTTGTTTTTAATTTTGGCATTTCAATATCCTCCTTGTATAAAATATATAATAAATTAGTATTGAAACTAATATTATAAACTAAAATAAAATTATAAAACTAAGATTTTTTAGCTAGAATTATGAACATATTTTTACCTTCTAGAACAGGTTTCTTTTCAGCAACAGCCACTTGTTCTAAGTTTGATATAATTTGATTTAAAACTTCTTCGCCTTGTTTTATATAGTTCATTTCTCTTCCTCTAAATCTAACAGTAAATCTAACTTTATTCCCATCTTCTAAAAATTTTTGAGCATTTTTTATTTTAAATTCTAAGTCATGAACATCAATATTAGGTGTTATTCTTATTTCTTTTATTTCAAACCCTTTAGATTTTTTTCTAGCTTCTTTTTCCTTTTTAGTTTGTTCAAATTTGTATTTGCCATAATTCATAATCCTACAAACTTTTGGATTATTATTTGGAGCAACTAAAACTAAGTCTAATTTTTTTTCAAAAGCTAAATCTAAAGCTTCATTAAGTGAAAAAACTCCTAATTTTTGATTGTTTTCATCAATTACTTGAACTTTATCAGCTCTAATTTGTTCATTAATAGGTAATTCCTGTTTTATCTCAAAACACCTCCTATAAAATTTATTTTAGAAGAAAGTATATTTTAAAACAAAATTCAGATTATGAATTTTGAAAATAAAAAAGACTGGTATAAACCAATCTACTTCTCATACATTTATAAAACATTACAACCAAGCAAAATTATATAGCTTAGTATATAGAGTTATAAATACCTTTTCCTAAAATGTGAAGGTGAGAAGTAAATCTTCTTCTTTAAAATACATTAATAATAATACTATATTTTTTTGATTATGTCAATATTTTTTAAAAAATTTCTTGACTTTTTTTCCAATTTGTAATAAAATAATATAGCATTGTAGTAATATGACCTTTTAGAGAAATTCCCCGGTAAACAAACTCTTAAGGTTTCATATATATTATTATTTTTAATTGAAATGGAGGAAAATTACCATGAACAATACTACTTATAGTATTAAGAAAAATGAAATTGAAAGAAAATGGTATATAATTGATGCTGAAAATAAACCTTTAGGAAGAGTTGCTTCAGAAGCAGCAAAGTTATTAAGAGGAAAACACAAACCTACTTTCACACCAAATATGGATGTAGGAGATTATGTAATAATTATAAATTGTTCAAAAGCTGTACTTACAGGAAAGAAATTAGATCAAAAAGTTTACACTCATTTTACTGGATACATTGGAAATATGAGAAAAACATCTGCTAGAACAATGATGGAAACAAAACCAGAAAAAGCTATGATGATAGCAGTAAAAGGAATGCTT
>CANQMY010000004.1 GCA_947625075.1 uncultured Clostridia bacterium | reverse complement strand
AATTTGGTCTATATGTTATAGTCTATTATTTCTTCTTTATTATGTTACTTTTATTAAGGATAAAACTTAATAAAAAATAATATATTTTAAATATAGCATAACGACTAAGTAAAATCAAGATAATAAAATATATAAAAAATAGTAAATTTGCAAAAAAAAATAAAAGAATAAATCTTATAAAAAGCTTAATATAAGCTACATACAAGATTTATTCTTTTTTTATTAAGTTTTATCCTTAATAATATTATTTTTTTAAATTAATATCACAATAAAATTCTACTCCATTTTTATAATTCTTAACACCATATTCATTCTTATAGTTATTCATTATTGCTTTAACTATAGCTAATCCTATTCCTGTTCCACCGTCATCTCTATTTCTTGATGTATCTTCTTTATAAAATCTATTCCAAATTTTATCTATTATTGTTTCGTCAATTTTTTCTCCTGTATTATAAACAAATAATCTAATTTTATTATTTTTCTTTTCAGTTCTAATAACTATTTTTTTCTCTTTTTCTTTTGTTTTACAATGTTTAATTGCATTTGTTAAATAGTTATTTACAACTTTTTCTATATATTCTTGTGTTGCATAAACTTTTATTTTTTTACTTTCATCAAAATCTACTGTTATTTTCTTCTCAATTAGTATTTTAGTTTGTCTTCTAAGTTCTTCTTTAATTAATTCTGTTAAATCGAACTCAATATCATTGAACTTTCTTTCTTCTTGTTCTAGTTTCATTAATTCAAGTAATTCTTTAACCATTTTATCCATTTTATTTGATTCATCTATTATAACTTCTGCGTAAAATTTTCTAGATTCTTCATCATCATTTACATTCTCTAATAAACCTTCTGCATAACCTTGAATTAATGCTATTGGTGTCTTTAATTCATGAGATACATCAGATATAAATCCTTTTCTCATTTCATCTATCTTAGATTTTTCTTCAATATCTTTTTCTAACTCATTATTATTTTTTCTTAATTGACCAATTGTTGACTCTAATTTATCAGACATAATATTTATATTTTGCCCTAATTTGTCTATCTCATCATTTAAATCTGATTCTTCAAATTTTTCACTAAAGTCTAATTTAGACATCTTCTTCGTTATATTATTTAGTCTCACTATTCTCTTTGTAAATTTTTTAGAAATTATATAAGCTACAACCCCAGAAATTACTGACATTATAATACCAATTATAACTAAAGTTTTCCCAGAAATTTTAACTGACTCTTTAATTGGTAGTATTGGTATTTTAATATACGTAATATATCCATTATCTTGGTTTGCTATAAGCATTAAATAGCTGTTAGTATTAATACCATTTTTCTTTATTACCGTATTATCGCTAGAATAAATAATGCTTGCAGTTTTGCTTTTTTTAATTTCCGATACGCTGTTTTCCATTTCTCTATTAGCACAATAAATAGTTTCGCCAAATACATTTTCAATTAAAATATCAATATCATTTTTTATTTCTACTTGTCTTAATTCAAAACTAATATCATATTGAAATATACCATTATAAAATTCATTTATATCACTGCTTATTTTTTTTGCTTTTTCAGCTTTCGAGTATATGTAAAAATTTTCTAAGACTATATTATTTATTATAACTAATATTAATATAATAAGCATCGTTGATATAGTTATTATTCCAAATAATCTAAATCTAATAGATTTAACTTTTTCTTCTAATTTCATTCATTTACCTCAAACTTATATCCTACACCTCTCATGGTTTTAATATATTTACCTTTTTTACCTAATTTATGTCTTATTTTTTTTATATGACTATCTATTGTTCTAGAGTCTCCATAATAATCATAATTCCATACATTATTTAATATTTTATCTCTTGATAAAGCAACATTTTCGTTATCTAATAAATATTTTAAAAGCTCATATTCTCTTAAACTCAACTCTATTAGCTTATTATCAACTGTTACAGTTCTTGCATCTGAATCTATTTTTATTCCTGCATGTTCTTTTATTTCTTGTTTATTTGATTGTGTTCTATTTAATATTGCTTTAATTCTTGCAACTAATAGTTTAGGACTAAATGGTTTAGTTATATATTCATCTACTCCTAATTCAAATCCAAATAATTCATCTTGTTCTTCTCCCCTTGCTGTAAGCATAATCACTGGTACAGATGATGATTGTCTTATTTGTCTTAAAACAGACCATCCATCTAGCTTTGGCATCATTACATCTAATAAAATTAATCCTATTTTTTTTCTATTCTCTTCATAAACTTTAAGTGCTTCTTCTCCATCTCCTGCCTCATAAATCTTATAGCCTTCTTTATTTAAGAAATCTTTTACTAATTTTCTAATTCTTGATTCGTCGTCAACTACAAGTATATTTATATCGTTCATTTTTCTCCTCTCAAATACTTAAAATAAGTTTTTTCAATGTATATATTAACATATATTTATGTCTTTTGTGTGAATTATTTTCTTATTTTTACTGGTTTTACACTTTTTTTATCTTTATTTTCTTCATTCTCTTTATTTTCTTTTATATAAACATTTCTTCCTGGATATGAAAGTTTTACATTTTGTGTTTCTAAAATATTTAATATTGTAAGATTTATTTTATTACAAAAGTTTCTATATTCAATATAATTTGTTATTGTGGTTTCTAAATAAATATCAATATCAATTGCACTTTCTTCTATATTTAATACTTGTACATTAATTGAATTTCTTATGATATCTTCATTATATTTTAAAATAAATTTTATTCTATTTATTATCTTTTCTATTATTCTTTCTTCTGTCTCTAATGCAAATTTAAGATTTGATCTAAATACTCTTTTATTTATTTCTCCCCAATTTATAACATTTGAACTTGTAATTAAATCATTTGGAACAGTTACCATAGTATCTTCTATAGTTCTTACTTTTGTGCTCCTTATTGTAATATCTTCTACAGTTCCTGAAATCTCTCCAATTTCAATCCAATCACCAACTTCAAATGGTTTATCAGCAAAAATTGATAATCCTGATAATATTTGTTTAATTAAATCTTGAGTTGCCAATGCTACAAGTGCTCCAGTTAGACCTAAACCTGTTGCTATTCCACCTATATCATAATTAAATTGTTTTAAAGTTAAATAACCAGCTATAATATATAATACTATTTTTACTATTTTACCTACAACTGTTGTAAAAAAAGCATTTCTTCTATTACTTTCTCCTTTTGTTAATTTATCTATTAATAATTCTCTTACTTCAAATATTCCTGCAACTATCCTTGCAATTGTCCATATTATTACTATTATAAAACATTTATCAATAAATTCGTTTTGATATTGCTCTAATTCAATTATTTTGCTTGATATATAAATTCCTAAAAATATAATAAACGTTTTTATTGCTTTATATATGCTACTACTTTTTATTTTCTCCTTTTCTTGCTTTCTAAAAAATATTTTTAATAAACCATAAGATATTAGTGAGCTTAATAAACT
This sequence comes from uncultured Clostridia bacterium, assembly GCA_947625075.1. GTDB lineage: Bacteria > Bacillota > Clostridia > TANB77 > CAG-508 > CAG-793. Next base: position 22,865 of record CANQMY010000004.1, on the reverse strand, counting down.
TATTATTATAATTATTGCAATAGCAATAACAAAGTTTATTATTTGAGACATTTCAATATCTCTTATCCAATCAATAATCTCTTGTATTCTATTCATAATAGCTCCTGAAATATTTTAAATATTATACAATATTTTTTTATAAATATCATCCATTTTTATAAAAATATATGATATAATTATCATAACTTTTTAATAGTATTTCTAGCTTGAGCAAATTTTATTACTAAAGATTTTTTGAAAGGAACTTTTATGAAAAATAATAATAAAACTATGATGCAATACTTTGAATGGTATTTACCTAATAATTGCAATTTATGGCAAAAAATAATTAATGTAGCACCTTATTTAAAGAAAATGGGTATAACTTCTGTATGGCTTCCTCCAGCTTTTAAAGGTGCTAGTGGTATTAATGATACCGGATATGGTGTTTATGATCTTTATGATTTAGGAGAGTTTAATCAAAAGGGTACCATCAGAACAAAATATGGAACAAAAGATGAATACATTGCAGCTATTAGAGCTCTTCAACTTGAGGATATTCAAGTTCTTGCAGATATTGTTTTAAATCATAGGATGGGTGCTGATAAAAAACAAAATATATTAGCATATAAAATTAATCCTGATAATAGAAATGAAATTATAGGAGACTTAAAAGAAATCTCCGCTTGGACTAAATATGAGTTTGAAGGCAGAAATAATAAATACTCAGATTTTAAATTAGATTGGTCACATTTTACATCTATAGATTATGATGATATATCAAAAGAAAACGGTATTTTTAGATTTTATGGCAAACAGTTTAGTAATGAAGTTGATAAAGAACGTGGAAACTTTGATTACTTGATGGGATGTGATATTGATTTTAATAATTTAGATATGGTAGATGATATTAATTTCTGGGGAAATTGGTTTTTAAAACAGACTAATGTTGATGGTTTTAGATTAGATGCAATAAAACACATACGTTCTTCATTTTATAAAAGATGGCTTTCAAACCTAAAATCAAAATTTAACAAAGAATTATTTACTGTTGGAGAATATTACAGTGGAAATATTGATAGTTTAATTAATTATCTTGATTATAATGATGAGGTAAATTCTCTTTTCGATGTGCCACTTCATCTTCACTTTAAAGAAGCTTCAGAAAGTTTTGGACATTATGATATGACTAAAATATTTGAAGATACTTTAGTTGATAGGAGACCATCTAAATCTGTTACATTTGTAGATAATCATGATACAGAACCTGGTCAATCTTTAGAATCATGGATAAAAGATTGGTTTAAACCTCTTGCATACAGTATGATAATGTTAAGAGAAAAAGGAATTCCTTGTATTTTTTATGGAGATTATTATGGTATTCCTGAGAAAAATTTTGCTCCAATGAAAGAATTTTTAGATATTCTTTTATTAGTTAGAAAAAATTTAGCTTACGGCAAACAAAATGATTATTTAGATAATTCAAATATTATTGGATGGACTAGAGAAGGAGACTATTATCACCAAGATTCTGGACTAGCTGTTATATTAAGTGATGCAGAAGGTGGAAGTAAGCAAATGAATGTAGGAAAAAATCTTGCAAATACTGTTCTATACGATTGTACAGGTAATGTTAAAGAAACTATTTATGTTGATAATGATGGAAATGCTATCTTTTACGTAAATGGTGGTAGCGTATCTATTTGGATAAAAAAAGATAATATGTATAATTTATAGAAATAAAAATAGTATATTCTAATTTTTAGAATATGCTATTTTTTATACATATTTATGACTTAATATTTATATTTTTTATATGATTGATATAAAATTTTTCTTTTTTATATATTTCTATAACATCAAATCTTATACTCATATTTCCTAAATTGTTTTTATAAATATAATATTTTGCAGTATCTAAAATATGTTTTCTTTTTATTTTAGTTACCGCTTCAGCTGGATTTCCAAAATTGTTATTTTGCCTTGTTTTTACTTCTATAAATACAATTTCATTTTTATTCTTTGCAATTATATCTATTTCACCTTGATTACATCTAAAATTTCTCAATAAAATTTTATAATTATTTTGTTTTAAATAATCAGTTGCAATCTGTTCTCCTTCTTTTCCTAAAATATGTCTTTTATACATAAATTCCTTTCTATATAAAATTATTTAATTATATATTTATTTCCTGGTAAACTTTCTATAAAACCCTCTATTTCTAGCATAAATAGAATTTCATTAACTTCACTTATATTTTTATTTACTCTTTTTGAAATTTCGTTTATATTCTGTGGAACTGTACTTATATTTTCATAAACTTCTTTAAATCTTTCTTCCATATCTATTCTTGCATTTTCTTCCTCTCCTATAATATCAAGTATATCTTGAATAGACATAACAAGATTTGCTCCTTCTTGAATTAATTTATTTGTTCCATAACTATTTTTTTCATTTATATTTCCAGGTATGCAAGCTACTTCTTTCTTTTGTTTTATTCCATATCTTGCAGTAATTGTACTCCCACTTCTATACTTTGCTTCAATTACTAAAATCAAATCTGCTAATCCACTAATTATTCTATTTCTTCTTGGGAATCTACTCATTTCTACTTTTTCATCAATATTCCATTCACTTATAATTGCTCCTCCATTTTCAATTATTTTTTCAGCTAAAATTTTATTTTCAGAAGGATAAATATTATTTAATCCTGATGCTAAAACTGCTATAGTTTTTCCTTCTTCTTTCAATGAATTTATATGTGCTATAGTATCTATTCCTCTAGCTAAACCACTTATTATAGTTATTCCTTTTTTAGAAAGTTCTTTTGCAAATCTTTCAGCTTGAATTTTTCCATATTCACTACATTCTCTTGATCCAACAATTGCAACTGATTTTTTATTTAACAGATTAACATTTCCTTCTATAAAAATTTTCTTTGGATAATCTTTAATTTTTAATAACTTTGATGGATATTGTTTAGATGTACTATTTATTATTTCTATAATTTTTCCTCCTTTTAATTTATAAATTTAAATATTTTTTATCTAAACTTCTATATTGTATTGCTTCTGCAATATGTTTACTTTCAATATCTTTTGACTCTTCTAAATCAGCTATTGTTCTTGCAACTTTTAAAATTTTATTATAAGCTCTTGCACTTAATCCAAATTTTTCAAATGCTAACATTAATAACTCCTTACTTTTATTGTCTATAGTACAATAATTTTCACATTGCTTAGAGCTAAGTTCAGAATTTGAAAATATATTTTCTCTTTTATATCTTACTTCTTGAATTTTTCTTGCATTACACACTCTTTCCTTTATTTTTCTTGAATTTTCAATATCATTTTCATTTAATTTTTTATACTCTACCCTTTGAACTTCAATTTGCATATCTATTCTATCTAACAATGGTCCACTTAGTTTTCCAATATACTTTTTAATATCATTATAACTACAAGTACATTTTTTATAATTACATCCATAATATCCACATGGACATGGATTCATTGATGCAATTAGCATAAAATTGCAAGGATATGTTAACGTTTGTTTTATTCTGCTAATTGTAATTTTCTTATCTTCTAAAGGTCCTCTTAACATCTCTAATGTATTTTTATCAAATTCTGCAATTTCATCTAAAAATAATACTCCATTATGTGTTAAACTAATTTCTCCTGGTCTTGGTATTTTTCCTCCACCTATTAATGATGTAGAAGTAATTGTATGATGTGGACTTCTAAATGGTCTTGAAATAATAATATTTCTGTCAATTTTAAGGGCTCCTGCTATACTATGAATTTTAGTTGTTTCTAAAGATTCTTCAAAATTAAGTTTTGGAAGTATTGTAGGTAGCCTTTGTGCAAGCATTGTTTTACCGTGATCCTGGACTGCCTATAAGAAGTATATTATGACCCCCTGCTGCAGCAATTTCTAATGCCCTTTTTACATTTTCTTGACCTTTTACATCGCTAAAATCAATATTATAATCATTGTAATCATTCTTTTGGATATCATTCCAAGATCTTTTCATTTCATGTAATTTATTTTTATGATTTAAATATTCTACAACTTCAATTAAATTATTAGCACCTAATATTTCTATATCATTAACTATTGATGCTTCTTCTATATTTTCTTTTGGAATTATTATTCTTTTTAATCCTAATTTTTTTGCCTCCATACAAATTGGCAATATACCATTTATTCTATTTAACTTTCCATTTAATGAAAGTTCTCCGACAAATGCTGTATTAACAATTTTTTCATCATAGTAAACTTCTTTCATACTAGCTAATACACCTATTGCAATTGGAAGATCCATATAAGATCCTTCTTTTTTTACATCTGCTGGTGCAAGATTTACCAATATTTTTTTACTAAAAAGCTGGTAACCAGAATTTTTTATTGCTGTTCTTACTCTTTCTTTTGATTCCTTAATGCTTGTATCTGCAAGTCCTACTATTTGCCAATCTGGAATTCCACCATTTACATCTACTTGCACATCAACAATATATCCCTCTAAACCTTTAAGGGACATACTTTTAATTATTGAAAGCAATTTTTCCTCCTTTCTTTTTAATAAAATTTTTTTGGGAAACTAAAATGTAATTAGATATAATTACATAAGAATTAATTTTATATCCATATTTTACCATAGCAAATTATAAATTGCAATATAAAAACATATAAAATTTAATAAAAATTATTAAATCTTATATGTTGATTTTTGATATCTATTTTAATTTTGCTATTAATGCTTTTATTTTTATTCCTTCTTCTTCAAACATCTTCTCATGTTCAGTTTTAATATTTTCTTCACCATTCCAAAATCTTTCTTCTTTTTCTAAATCGTAAGTTAACTTTTCTATTTTATAATCACATCTTTTTAAATATTCTAATGAATCATTAAATAAACCTTCATCATCTGTTTTAAAAAAAATTTCTCCATTTAAAAATTCTTTATACTGTTCTAACTGTCTTTCATGTGTTAATCTTTTCTTATGATGTTTTCCTCTAGGCCAAGGATTACAAAAATTTATATATATCCTTTCAATTTTATCATTCTTACCAAATATATCAGAAATTCTAGATATATCATATCTTGTTAATTTTAAATTTTTTACTATTTTTTGTTTTTCTATTTCATTATCTATTTTTTCAGCTACAGTTGACTTTCTTATTTCATATTCTGCTTCTACATTTCTTTTTGCCATTCCTAGCATAGCATCTACTAAATCAATAGCAATATAATTAATATTTTTATTTTTTTTAGATAATTTAGCTATAAAATTTCCTTTTCCACATCCAAGTTCTATATGAATTTTTTGTCTATTTTCAAATGCATCTTTCCACTTATTTTTATATTCTTGTGGATTATCTATATAAAAAGGACTTGTTTCCAATTCTTCTCGTGCCCATGGTTTAAATTTCATTCTCATATTTTATATTTTCCTTATAACAAAATAATAATTACTGGAACAGTAATTATTATTTTTATATATTTAAAATTTATTTAAGTTCCTTTCTATTCTGTTCAATTTCTTTAAGTACTGAGTCTAATGATTTAGAAAGAGACTGTAAAATTCCATCTGCATATTCTCTTGCTCCACTTGTAATTTGTCTTGCATTTTCGTTTGCTGCAGACATAATTTGATTTTTTTGATCATAAGCTTTTTTAGTGATTTCATGTTCATCTATCATAGATATAATTCTATTTTCAGCTTCTTTAACCACATCATCAGCTTCTTTTTTAGCTTCTGCTAAAATTCTCTCTCTCTCTTCTCTTACCCATTTAGCTTGTTTTAAATCATCAGGAAGTTTTAATCTAATTTCTTTAATTAAATCTAAAATTTTTTCTTGGTCAACAATACACTTATCTGACAAAGGCACTTTTTTACTATTTTCTATTAAATCTTCTAATGACTCTAACAATGTAAAGATTTCCATTTTAGTTCTCCTCTTTTATAAATAATAAATTTGCTCTACCATATTTTCTTTCGTCTATAATTTTTACTTTTTCAATGATTTCTATGTTTCTTTTGTCTCTACATATTTCATCTGTTTCAATAATAAGTAATCCGTCATTATTTAGAATGCCTTTTTCTATAATTTTTTTTACACTATCTACTGCTAAATCAGCTTTATATGGTGGGTCTATGAAAATAATATCAAATTTTTCATTTAAGTTCATTATACAATTTTTGTATTCATCATTAATTATTATTGATTGTTCTACAAAATGTGTTTTTATTAAATTTTGCTTTATCATTTTTATAGCATTATAATTATTATCACAGAAATATGCTTTTTTTGCTCCACGTGAAATTGCTTCTATTCCTAAAGCTCCGCTCCCAGCAAATAAATCTAAAACTACAGAATCATTTATTTTATTTTGTATTATATTGAATAATGATTCCTTTACTCTATCAAGAGTAGGTCTTGTTGATAAACTTTCTATTGAGCTTAATTTAGTTCCTCTAGCTCTTCCACTTATAACTCTCATGTCCTTATTTTATCCTTATTTTAGTAATTGTCAATAGAATAATGTAAATTGTAATATATCTTTAATGTATATGTAACACATATATTTTATCACACTTTTTTAATAAAATAAAGAGATAAATGCTATTTTTTGCATTTACCTCTCTAATTTTATTACAAAAATGTAATTTACATTCTAATCTTCATCTTTTATATCTTTTAATAATTCTAATTGAGCTATTAAAAGTGACTCCATCTTTGCTTTATATACATCAAATTGTTTGTTTATATTTTCTAATTCCTTTTTCTTGTCTGTTATTTGTTGCTCTAACCCTGCTGTTACTTCTTTCGCTTTTAATTCAGACTCTTTAATTATTTGTTCTGCTTGTTTTTGGGCGGCACTTTTAACTTCTTCTGATGCAGATTGAGCTAATAATAAAGTACTTTGTAAAGTTGATTCTATTTGTGTATAATGTTCTAATTTTGATTTTAATTCTTCAACTTCTTTTTTATGTTCTGCTACTTGTTTATATAAATTTCCATAATCTTTTGTTAACTCATCTAAAAATTCATCTACTTCTTCTGGATCATATCCATTTAAAGTTTTCTTAGAGAATTTTTTGTTTTCAATTTCTAACGGTGTAATCATTTTTTCCTCCCTAAACAAGTCTTAAGTTTAAATATACTTAAGATTAGTTATTTAAATTTCCTTTCAACCAAGAAACAGGTCCTTTTACTTCTTCTTTACTATCTGATGTAATATCATAATTGTAAGGAGCAACAACAAAAATTGAGTTAGATATTTTTTGCATATGTCCTTCTAATGCATGAACTGCACCACTAACAACATCGATTACTCTTCTTGCAACATCCTTATTTACATATTCTAAATTTATAATAATTGATCTTCTCTCTTTTAATAAATCACATATTTCTTCAGCTTGTTCAAAGTCAGTTGGTTGCATTATAACCATTCTAACTTGTGGTTGCATGTTAACAACTTTACCTGTTTTTCTGCCGAAAAAACCTTTTGGTTCCTCTACTTCTTCTTCATTTTCATATTCTTCTGCATCATCGTATTCTTCATCATACTCGTCTTCTGCTACATTCATGTTAAACATATTCATCAACTTATTTACTACGTTTGCCATTTAAAAATAACCTCCTATTATTTTTTCATTCGTTTTACGACTAAATCTAGTATCTTACTTTTTTAATTTATTGTCAATACCATTTTTCAAATGTAATTGTTATTTAATGGTTTTGTAATTTTTTTGTAACATACTTTTTTACCATTTATTAACTCTTTTATTTCATATATTAAGATGACTCATTTATATCATTTAATTGTTCTTGTGTTGGTTCTAAAATCACTTCATCATATAACATTATTGAGGTTTTTGCATTTTTACTAACTTCTAAATCTTTTAATTGTGATGTACTGTAATTTGTCACAATTGAATAATCTTCGCCTTTTTTTATAACTTTAATTAATACTTTTTCTAAGTATCCTGCTTTAGTTCTAATTACATAGTTTAAATTATTTTCTGTTATTATTGCCGAATTTGCTACTTTATATCCAGAACAGTCCCACCAAATTATATCAAAATTAATTTTTCTATATAATAACAATTCATCTATTCCTTGTGTAAAGCTTAAAATAATTGTCACTTCAGCATCATTTTCTTTTGTTATATATTCTATTTTTGCATCAACTATCTTAGAGCTTGGAAGTGTTATTTTTACTTCATCTCCAATCTCTGCTGAGTTTGCTTCTTCAGATCTTGTTGTATATGCTATATAACTGATAAAATTATTTACAATTTTACCTGTTTCATTACTTGTTGAAATAATTTGTCCAGTTTTTAAATTTAAATTAGATAAAAATTCTTTATTATATTTTGAGAAATCATTTGTTGTAAGTATCTCTTCTAATCCATCTACTCTATATGATACTATTCCACTAATTGGAGATTTAATATACTCTGATCCCGAATTAAGCTCATTTTCATATCCGCTTCTTTCATTAATTAATTTTTGTAAATATGATCCACTAGGGCTTAAACTACCAGCAATTTGTGCTTTTTTCTTTATATAACTATCTATATTTTTTTTAGTTTCTTGAATAGATTGAATATTATTTAATTTATTAATATTACTTAACTTTTCGCTAATTTGACTATCTAATAATTTTATATCTGGAGAAGGTAATAATTCGTTATTATTTTCTATTGCTTCTTGAATTTTTAAGTCTAATGTTTTTATTTTTTCTTTTAAATTTTCTTCTCCATTTGAATAATATCTAAATATTGATTCTCCTTTTGCAACTTTACTTCCTTCATAAACAATTTGTTCCATGCCATTTTTATAATTTTCTCCCTGAAGTACTGTTTCTTGTCTAATTATGTATCCAGTATTTGTCTCTTCTTTTGAAATTTTACCGTTCTTTACAATTACTGTACTACTAGGACTAATAATTAAATTTATTATAGAACTTATTACATAAATTGCAATTATAAGTAAAATAGATATAACTAATAAAAGTCTTAATTTCTTAAGCTTTCTTTGTTTTTTTAATCTATTTTGCTTTAATTTATTTTCTTTCACTTATTTCCTCCAAAATAATTTTTGCATTTTCTTCTTTAGTTTGTTTAATTGCATCTAACCATATTGCATTTTTATACGTTCTAAACCAAGTTAATTGCCTCTTTGCATATCTTCTAGATTCTTGTTTTATTTTTTCAATCATATCATCTTTGGTAATTTTTCCTTCTAAAAATGATACTACCTCTTTATATCCTAATCCTTGCATTGCAGTAGGAAACTTCTTATATTTCTTTACTATATTTTCTACTTCATTTATTAATCCATTTTCAATCATTAAATCAACTCGCTGATTAATTCTATCATACAAAATATTTCTATCCATATTCAATATAAAGATTCTATAATCATATTTAAGCTCTTTTCTTGAATTAATTTCTAATTCTGTTTTTGTTTTTCCAGTTGAATGATAAATTTCTAATATTCTAATAATTCTTTTTTTATCATTCGAGCTAATTTTTTTTGTTGCATCTGGATCTATTTTCATTGCATCATTATAAAGCTCTAATATATCTTTTTGTTCTAATTCTTTTCTATAATTAAAATCAGTTTTATCCTCTTTAAATTCTATATTATAGATTAAAGAATTTATATAAAGCCCTGTTCCACCAACTAAAATAGGTGTTTTTCCTTCTTCTAATATATTTTTAATTTCTTTTTCTGCATCTTTTTTAAAATCTGCTACACTGTATCTTTCATCAGGAGATACAAAATCTATTAGATGATGAGGTGCCATTTTTCTTTCTTCTTCTGTTGCTTTTGCGGTACCAATATCCATGTCTTTATATATTTGCATTGAATCACAAGAAATTATTTCGCCGATTTATTTTATTAGCAAGTTCAATTCCAAGTGATGTTTTTCCTGATGCAGTTGGACCACATATTACTATGATTTGTGGTTTATTCATATATCATTTCTCCTAATTTAATTAAAAAAATTCTCAAAGTAGTTTTCAATTACATTAATAATTTTATTTTTTTTGTACATTTTGTATAATTCCTGAAATAATACCTTTTACATAATTGCATTCTATAATTATTAAAATAAAGTCAATAATAAAACATATAAATATATTTTTTAAAAACTTTGCTTTATCTATTTCTAATGACTTTACTTTATTTATTTGGATTGCAAGTGGAGATGCCATTATTATTAGATTAATAGGCAATATACTAAATATTAATAATAATCGTCCTATATTAGCAAATTCTTTTGTTACACTTGCTTGTCCAATTAAACATATTATATTTGTTAAAATTATATTTATAAAAATTAAACTTATTGTAATAATAATTCTGAACTTTATTTCCAAACCTTTTAGCATATTAAATAAAGTTAAAACTGAAAATATATTTAATATAACTATTAAAATTATTATAATGTTAATCATATTATTCCTTTTACCTATTTCTAAATATTTTATTATCTTCTTGAAAATTTCTTTTCTATATCAGCTTTTGACATTTTTATTACCGTTGGTCTTCCATGTGGACAGCTAAATGGATTTGGAAGCTTTAAAAGTTCCTCCATTAAACTATCAACTTCTTGTTTTGTTAATGCCATATTTGCTTTTACTGCAGCTTTACATGCTACTGTTGCTAAAAACTTATCTTCTAATTCTTGCTTTGCTGTTCTTGCAACTGTATTTATTTCATCTAAAGTTTCCAAAAATATTTCTTTTGTATCTAAATCCATACAAAATTCTGGAACACCTGTTAATTTTATAGTATTGTCTCCAAACTCTTCAACAACAAATCCCGCTTTTTCAAATAAATTTTTGTTATCTTTAAAAATTCCCATTTCTTTATTATTTAAATTTATTATATCAGGTAATAACATAAGTTGAGAATCTTTTTCTTTTTCACTAAAATAATTCTTTTTTACTTTTTCATACATAATTCTTTCATGTGCAGCATGTTGATCTAATATATATAAATCATTATTAATACTTAAAATTATATATGTATTAAATGCTATTCCTATAAATTTATATGGTAAATTTTCATTTTTCCCGTCTTTTTCAAAAATTGATATTTCATTATCTGTTATTGGTGATATTGGATATTTTTCATTTTCTTCTGCAATTTTTTCTTGATATTGCTTTTTTGCATCTTCAATATCTCTTCCAAATAACTTCTTATACATTTCCTCAAAAGACATTTCTTCTTTTAATGTACTTTCTTGTTCATTTAAATTTTCATTATCATCTATATTTTTTTGTTCTTCTTCAATACTTGTTTCATTTTCATTTATATCATTATTACTATTTTCTTTACTATCTTCTTTACTATTTTCTTCATCATTAGAACTACTAATAATATCAGCTTCAGTATTTTCATCTATTTCATTTAATTTTTTCTCATCAGAACTAATATTTTCAGATAAATTATTATTTTCTTCTTCTATAGCTTTTTCACTATCTTCTTGCTCAGCATTACTTAAAAATGAAGTAAATTTATTTAGTCCGGCTAGATATTTCCTCTGCAGTAGTTGCTTTTGCAATTTCTTGTACAAATTTAGTTCTAGTTTCTTCATCTAATCCTTTAATTGTGTTTTTAAAGTCACTGAATTTTAATTCATCGTCTTCTTTTTCAGCTTTTTCTTCTTCCTTTGAAGAATTAAAACTTTTATTTAATCCCCAAGCTTCTACTCTATCTTTATTTTTCACTTCTTTTAGCATATCATTAGGAGTAAAATCTGAATAATCTTTTTCTGGATCAGATACCAAATCGCCTTTAAGTAATGTTTCTTTAATTGAATGATATACAGCTTTAAAAATATTAGATTCATCTTTAAATCTAACTTCTAATTTAGTTGGGTGAACATTAACATCTACATTTTTTGCATCCATATCAATATTTAATATTAAAAATCCATGTTTTCCTATTGTAACTAATCCTTTAAATCCTTGTTCAGCAGCACTAGTTAGTGTTTTATCTTTAATATATCTATGATTTACAAAAAATAATTGATTTGACCTATTTGAACGTGATATTATTGGTTTTCCAATTACACCCGTAATATGCATATCTTCATAGGTATAATCTACTGGTAATATATTTTCTACTACTTCTTTTCCATATATTGCATATATACAATCTTCTATTTTTCCATTTCCATTAGTTTGAATTATTGTTTTTCCTGAATTCATAAGTTTAATAGAAATATCTGGATTTGCTAATGCTATTCTAGTTACTGCATCTTCTATATATCCTAATTCAGTAAAATCTTTCTTTAAAAATTTATATCTTACTGGTGTATTATAAAATAGTTCTTTAACTGTAATGCTTGTACCTACTGAAGCACCCTCTTCATGTTTATCTATTAAGTTTCCTCCTTCTAAAACTACTTTATATCCCATATCTTCTTTTTCAGTTTTAGATACTAATTCAACTTTTGAAATTGCTGCAATACTTGCTAAAGCTTCACCTCTGAACCCCATTGATTTTACAACTTCTAAGTCCTTTGCTTTTCTAATCTTACTTGTTGCATGTCTTTCAAAAGCAATTTCCATATCATCAGGTAAAATTCCACTACCATCATCTATTACTCTTATGTATGATATTCCGCCATTTTTTACATCTATTGTAATATTTTTTGCACCGAGCATCAATAGAATTTTCTACTAGTTCTTTTACTGCTGATGCAGGTCTTTCAATAACTTCTCCTGCTGCTATTTGATTTATTGTTAAATCATCTAACAAAACAATTTTTCCCATTTGTTGGCTTATGTTAGTAAATTTTTCTAACATATCCTCCTTTCTTAATTCTTACATAAAAATTCATTTTGATTATATCATTTGAAAATATTTTTGTACAGTATTCGTAACCAAATTATTTTATCGTGAATAATATATACCATACTAAAGATTTATAAACTTAAATAATGCAACTTTTTATTAGTAGCAATATTTGAGAAAATCATGATAGGAGGTAACTAAATGAGAGGTTGTTGTAACAGTGAATGGTTATGGTTCATTATCTTAATAGTTCTACTATGTGGCTGTGGTTGCGGTGGTAGAGATAATGACTGTGGCTGTATGCCAAACCCACCTTGCTGTGGTAACTAATAATTATCTTTTATAATTATTAATGTTCTATTTAATAAAGGAAGGAGGACACTTTAATGCCAGATAACAGATGTGGAAGAGATAATGATTGTTGCTGCATAATAATAATCCTATTATTATTAGTATTCTGCTGTGGTGGAAATAAAGGTTTCTGCTGCTAAGAATAAGTATATAAAATACATTTTAAGTATATTAAATTTCTTATCTACCTTATAATTATTTAAAGCGAGTATTATAAATTATTTTATAAACTCGCTTTTAGTTTTACTTTAAATCTTTAAATATATCTATACTATCTAGTTTTTCCCATGTACACTCAATTTTATTATTTTTATCATCTAGATATTTTCTTCCGAAATGTCCTCCGTTACAAGTTTCTGTATAAATTGGTTTTCTTAAATCTAATTTTTCAATTATACCTTTTGGTGATAAATCAAAATTATCATAAATTGCTTGTACTATTTTTTCATCATCTATTACATTTGTTCCTTTACAATCAATATAAATTGAAATTGGTTCAGGTATTCCTATTGCATAAGAAAGTTGTATTAAACATTCTTGTGCTATTCCAGATGCAACTATATTTTTAGCTAAATATCTTGCCATATAAGCTGCACTTCTATCAACTTTAGTTGGATCTTTACCTGAGAATGCCCCACCTCCATGTGGTGCATAACCTCCATAAGTGTCAACTATTATTTTTCTTCCTGTTAAACCAGCATCTCCTTCTGGTCCTCCTATAACAAATTTTCCAGTTGGATTAATCAAAATCTTAAAATCAGTGTTTAGTCCATATTCATTCGCAATCTTTATCATAATTTCATTCTTTATAAAATCTTTAAATTCTTTTTCGTTAAAATCTTCACTATGTTGAATAGACATTAACATTGTATCTATTCTTGATACAACTCCATTTTCATATTCCAAAGTAACTTGTGATTTCATATCTGGGCCTGCATATTTAAACTTTCCTTCTTCACGAAGAATAGTTGCTAATTTTATTAGTTTATGTGCCATTGTTATTGCTAAAGGCATGTATTCTTTTGTTTCTTTATTTGCATATCCAAACATTATTCCTTGATCTCCAGCTCCACCGATATCTACACCTTGTGCTATATCTGGAGATTGATGAGAAAGTAAGTTTAATACCCTTGGAGTATAAGTATACCCTATTCTTTTTATAGTGTCTTTAACAATTTGCTCTACATTTATATTAGCTTTAGTTGATATTTCACCAGCTAATATTATAAAGTCATTTTTTGCCATTGTTTCGCATGCTACTCTTGCAAATTTATCTTGTGCTAAGCATGCATCTAATATACTATCTGATATCATATCGCATACATGATCAGGATGTCCAATTGATACCGCTTCAGATGTAAAATAATTCTTAATTATGCTCATATTATTTCTCCTTTTAATTATGAATAATTTAAAACAATTATTTTTATACACTATAATATTTTTCTTATTGAAACATCATTATTCTAATATTAAATAACTAAAAAGTCAATAAAAATAAGTTTGTAAATATTTCAATCATCAATTTTTATAATCAGAAAAAAATTATCATATTTAATCACTTCCGTAATTGTTTTAATGAAAGTGTAAATATGATAATCCTTTTTCTTTTTGGTTGGGCTGGCTAGATTCGAACTAGCGCATGCATGAGTCAAAGTCATGTGCCTTACCACTTGGCTACAGCCCAGTATTTTAAAATGGGGTGGAATATGGGACTCGAACCCATGGTCTCCAGTGCCACAAACTGGCGCGTTAACCAACTACGCTAAATCCACCATAATTCTGCAAACATAATATATTTTACCCCATTTTTTTTATTCTGTCAACTAAAATTCTTAAAATTATTTAAACATAAAATACTTAATCTTCTTTTGCCCAAATTACTAATCTTGATTTAACATCATCTGTACATGTTGTAAGTGATATTTCTCTTTTTCCTCCAGTATCTCTTGTTGCATAATCAAATTCATTTGATGCTGTTGTATATATATTATATATAGTATATCTTATTCTGTTTCCATTTAAATCTGTTATATAAATTACATCACCAATTTTTAAATTTTTATTAT
This sequence comes from uncultured Clostridia bacterium, assembly GCA_947625075.1. GTDB lineage: Bacteria > Bacillota > Clostridia > TANB77 > CAG-508 > CAG-793. Next base: position 7,634 of record CANQMY010000004.1, on the reverse strand, counting down.
TAGAAAAAAATGTACCATTTCTGTAATTATGTCCTGCAATAACAGTATTTCCTATTTGATTAAGACCAACTCCATACATTACACCAACAGATACTTTCATTGAGTTTTCTGATGCTCTATCTAAAACCGGGTAATTAACTTTTGTTGCTGGAATTTCAATCTTTCCTAAAACTGCAAATCCTTTGTAAGTTTGCTTTGCTACTTTATTAGTAGTTGAACCATTACCAGATGTATTTGTTGTTTGAATTTCATTAATATTTATTTCAAGTGCAACATTTTCTTCTACAATATCATTTTCATTGTTTCCTATTATATTTCTGATATTTACTCTATTATTAAATTCATCAAGAGCTAAGTTAGCACTTGAATTTATATCATATTTTTGATACATATCAAATACCCAAAATCCTAATATTGCAAAAATAGCAATAACAACAATTATTAATATTACGGTTAAAACTTTATTATATTTTTTTTCTTCCATTATTTCTCCTCTATATTATTTAATTAATTTATTCTAGAACCGCTTTTATTCTTCTTACTCCGCTTGAACTTGCCTCTTCTTTTATAATTTTAAAATGTCCTAATTCTCCTGTATGTTTTACATGAGGTCCACCACATAATTCTTTTGAAATATTGCCAATTGAATATACTGTAACAATATCTGGATATTTCTCAATAAACATACATTCCGCACCAGATTTTAATGCATCTTCTTTTTTCATAGTTTCTACACTAACTTTTAAATCTTCTTTAATCCACTTATTTACCAAATCTTCTGCTTTATTTTTTTCTTCATCAGTAAGTTTATGATCACAGCTAAAATCAAACCTCATTCTTTCTTCTGTTATATTAGAACCTTTTTGATGTACATCTTTGTTTATAATTTCTTTTAATGCTGCATTAAGTAAATGTGTTGCTGTATGATACTTAATTTCTTTCTCACTAGTTCCTGAAAGTCCACCTTTAAATTTTTGTTCACTGCCTAATCTTGATTTTTCTTGATGTTCTTTAAATAACTTATCTACTTCATCCATATCAACTTTCACTCCATTTTCTTCTGCTAAATCCTTACTTACTTCTGGAGGAAATCCATATGTTTCATATAAATTAAATATATCTTTACTGTCTATTATATCTTTTCCTGAATCTTTTATTCTATTAATAACTTTACTAAACTCTCTTTCTCCACGAATTAAAGTTTTCATAAATTTATCTTTTTCTTGTATTATTACTTCTTTTATAACATCCTTCTTTTTAGAAAGCTCTGGATATAAATCATTTAAAATATTTATATTTAATTCAATAAGGTTATCTAATTCATTTAAATCAATTTCTAATTTATTTAAATGTCTTGTCATTCTACGAATTAATCTTCTTAAAATATAGCCTCTATCTAAATTTGATGGTCTGCCTCCATCAGCTATAATCATTATACTTGCTCTTAAATGTTCTGCAACTATTCTCCTGCTTGCTATATCATCTTTTTTAGCTAAAATTTCAAGCTTGTCCATTATTGGTTTAAAAATTTCAGTATCAAATGGCGTTTCTTTTCCTTCTAAAAGCATTGTCATTCTTTCAAGTCCAAGACCAGTATCTACATTTTTTTGTGAAAGTTTAGTATATTTTCCATCTTTTTTTAGATATTCCATAAAAACATTATTCCATATTTCAACATATTTTCCACAGTTACAAGATGGTTGACAATCCTCTGAACAAGGTTCTTTTCCCGTATCATAAAACATTTCTGTGTCCGGTCCACAAGGTCCTTCTTCTCCTGCTATCCACCAATTTTCATCTTTTCCGTAAAAATATATTCTTTCATCTGGTATTCCTACATCTTTCCAGCATTTTGCAGTTACTGTATCTCTTGGACAATCGTCATCTCCTGCAAAACAAGTAACTGAAATTTTTTCACTTGGAATTTCTAGTATTTTTGTTAAAAACTCATAACTCATTGCAATTGATTCTTCTTTAAAATAATCTCCTAATGACCAGTTTCCAAGCATTTCAAAATATGTAAGATGTCTATTATCTCCTACCTCTTCTATATCATTAGTCCTCAAACACTTCTGAAAATCTGTAAGTCTTGTTCCTTCTGGATGTTTTTCTCCTAACAAATAAGGTACTAATGGTTGCATTCCTGCTGTTGTAAATAATACTGATGGATCATTTTCTGGAATTAATGGCGCACTTGGTATAATTTTATGATTATGATTTTTAAAATAATTTAAATATTTATTTCTAATCTCTAATGCTTTCATTTTATTCTCCTTTTATTATTATTGCATAAATAATGGTTTTTTTCAATCAATTTTATATTTCAATATTATAACACTAAAATTACATTTACAAAAAAAATTATACAACATATAAAACTATTGCAATTAATTGTAGTATTGTAGCTAATACAACACATAAGTGAAACATTGAATGCATATATTTCTTTTTTCTTCCTACCCCATAAAGTATAGTTCCAATAGTATAAACAATTCCTCCTGCTAAAATGAGCATACTTCCTACTATTCCTATAGCTTCTATCAATACATCCATTTTTAGGATTATTATCCAGCCCATTACTAAATAACAAATCATTGAAAAAACTTTATACTGTTTTAAATCTATTGCATTTAATACTATTCCTAATATTGCTAAAATCCACACTATAGCAAATATAACCCAAGCAACTACTGGATTCACTTCTCTTATTGGATTTAATAAAATTGGTGTATATGTTCCTGCTATTAAAATAAATATTGTACAATGATCCATAATTTGCATTACTTTTTTTGATTTTCTGCTTGGATTAAGTCCATGATATATACTAGACATAGTATATAAAAATATCATAGATATACCATAAATAATACTTCCTATTATTGAATATGCATTTCTATGAATTATAGCAATAACTACACAAATAATCATTCCTATAATTCCTAAAGAACCTCCTACAATATGTGACACCATATTAAAGATTTCTTCTCCTTTAGTATATGTAGGTAGTTTTCTATCATTTAATTTTGTTCTTGGCATTTTCTCTCCTAACATTTGTTTTAAAAAAATTTTTCTTTTGTCCTTAATTAACTAATTGTCCTATTAATTCTAAATTATCAATATCATTAACTTTGACTTTTAAAATTTTATTTTCTAAATCTTCTTCTGTTTTTACTTTTACTGGTATATAATTTGTAGTGTGTCCTTTAAAATATCCATTTTTATCTATTTCTTCAAATAAAACTTTTAAATCTTTTCCTAAAAATGTTTTATTATATTCTAATTGATTTTTGTTTGATAAATCAATTAATTTATTACTTCTTATTTCTTTAATGTTCCCATCAATTTGATTTTCCATTTTTTCAGCAACTGTTCCCTTTTTAGGTGAATATTTAAATATATGCATTTTATAAAATTTTATTTTTTGTAAAAATTTATATGTTTCATTAAATTCTTTATCACTTTCGGATGGAAAACCAACTATAATATCTGTTGTAAGCATTACATCTTTAAAATTTTTTCTTATTAATTCAACAGATTTTTCAAATTCTTCTGCAGTATATCTTCTATTCATTCTTTTTAATGTATCATTACATCCACTTTGTAGCGATAAATGAAAATGATTACATATTTTATCTAATTTTGAAAGTCTTTTTATAAATTCTTCATCAATTAATTTTGGTTCTATTGATCCTAGTCTTATTCTTTCTATTTGTTCTATTTTATTAAGCTGTTCTAATAATTCTATTAATCTAAATCCTCCTGTTTTCAAATCTTCTCTAGGGTCAAACTTTTTATATTCTGTAGTATACCCATATTTTTTTCTATATAAATCAACTACATCTTTATTAAAATCTTTTCCATATGATGCAATATGTATTCCTGTTAATACAACCTCTTTTATTCCTTTGTTTGCAATTTTTTCTACTTCATTTATTATATTTTCTGGTTTACGACTTCTAACCTTTCCTCTCGCATATGGAATAATACAATATGTACAAAATCTATCACAACCATCTTGTATTTTTATTACTGCTCTATTTTGTTCTGTATAAGTTACATTTCCAAATTCTCCATATATTTCTTGATGCATTACATCAGATACTATTTGCTTTTTTTGTTTATTATTTTTAATATATTCTTCAATAATTTCTACTATCTCATTTTTTTCATTTGTACCTATTATTAAATCTACATCCTTAATTTTTGAAATCTCGTCTTTAGCAACTTGAGCATAACATCCAGATGCTACAATTATTGCATCTGGATTTATTACTTTTGACCTTCTAATCATTTGTCTAGATTTTCTTTCTGCAATATTTGTTACACTACAAGTATTTATTATATATATATCAGCTTTTCCTTCATCTATTATCTCATAACCTTTTTTTATAAAACTTTGTTCCATTGCATTCGATTCATATTGATTAGTTTTACATCCTAGGCTTATAAAATGTACTTTCACTTTATATTTACCTTCCATTTATCATAATATTAAACCATTTTTTATTTAAAAATTTTCCAATATATTATATCGCAATTTTGACCAAATTTCAAGTATTTTAGCATTTTGATATAATGCTTTAAAATTAAATTAAATATAAAAATTTTATTAAATAATAAATTAACTATATATCTTTTTCAATTTCTAACAATCTATTATATTTTGCTACTCTTTCACTTCTACATGGTGCTCCCATTTTTACATAAGAAGAATTAACTGCTACAGATAAATCAGCAATAAATGTATCTTCCGTCTCTCCTGATCTATGTGATACTATTACTTTATATCCATTTTTATTTGCTATTTTTATTGTTTCTAAAGTTTCAGTAAGTGTTCCTATTTGATTTGGTTTAATTAATATTGCATTTGCTACTTTATTTTCTATTCCTTTTTCTAATCTTTTTCTATTTGTAACAAATAAATCATCTCCAACTAAGTAAATTTTTTTTCCTATTTTGTTAGTAAGCTCTTTCCAATCCTTCCAATCTTCTTCTGCTAATCCATCTTCTATAGACAATATTGGATATTTTTCTGACAATTTTACAATATAATCTATCATATCGTCTTTATTTTTATATTCATCAGTTTTCCAAAAATAATAACCTTCTTTTTGTATTTTTTTTGCAGCATCTCTCATTTCAGAACTTGCAACATCTAATGCAATCTTTACATCTTTATCTTTCTTTAAACCCGCCATGTCAATTGCATCTAAAATTATTTTTATTGCTTCTTCATCACTTTCTAAATCCGGTGCAAATCCACCTTCATCTCCTACAGAAATTGACAAACCTTTTTGTTTTAAAATTTCTTTTAATACTTGATATATTTCTACGCACATTTGCATACTGCTTTTAAAATCATCTGCTCCCACTGGTACTATCATAAATTCTTGAATGTTCAAATTATTGCTTGAATGCTTACCTCCATTTAAAATATTCATCATTGGAATAGGAATAGAATTTCCTGATATTCCTCCTATATACCTATATAATGGAATTTTTAAGCTATTACTTGCTGCTCTAGCAACTGCTAATGATGTACCAAGTATTGCATTTGCTCCTAATTTTGATTTATTTTCTGTGCCATCAATATCTATCATTTTTTCATCTATCAGTACTTGATTATAAACATTTTCTCCTATGAGATTTTTTGCTATTTTTTTATTAACATTATCTACTGCCTTCTTTACTCCCAATCCATTAAATATTTGATAATCACCATCTCTTAATTCAACTGCCTCATAAGCTCCTGTTGATGCTCCAGATGGTACCATACTTGTACCTATAGTGTCATCTTCAAGAATTACATCAACTTTAACTGTTGGATTTCCTCTAGAATCAAAAATTTCACTAGCTTCTATTTTTTTTATTGGCATTTCTTTCATAATATTATCCTTTCACATTTTATTTATAATGAAATTATTGCCACAAAAAAAATAAATTATACTTTTACCATTTTTCTATTTCTAAATTTATCCTTTTATTTTTTGTCTCTCCTAAAATTTTTGAAATCATAAACCTCCCTTTACCTCTAATAGTAATGATGTCTCCTTCAATAATTTGTCTCGTATTTCTTATTTCTTCTTTAAAATTAATAAATACTCTCTCTTGCATTATATATGTACTTGCTTCATTTCTAGATATCCTTGCTATTTCTCCAACTATTGCATCAAGTCTCATTGATGGAACATTTATTTTAAATTTTTCTTTCTCATTTTTTATGTATTTTATGTCTTTCAATTTCACATTTTCAATTACTGATTTACTAAATCTAGTAAGATTCTGTAAGTTATTTAATAAATATTTTTCAATTTCTTTTAATATAATTATATCTGCTCCATCATTTCTTACTAATATATCTCCTACTTTTTCTCTTTTTACTCCAAGCTTCATTATAGCACCAAGATAATTTTTATGTTCATACATTCCATGCATTTCTTTTGGCAAGGTTACTCTTATAACAGACATTATTTCAGAACATATATTATCAAATTGTTTTAAATAAATATTTGAAATATCTTTCTCATTTTCATCATAAGAACTGTATTCTATTTTAGGCATTAATATAAGTATAGTTCTTTCTGCTTCATCAAATCCTCCAAAAAACTTAAAATTACTTTCTTTTCTTTTTATTAAAATGTCTTCTATTAGCTTTTTTTGTGCTAAATCTAAAAAATCTGTATTTTCAAATTTTTTTCTTTTTTGAGAAATTTTAAGCTTATCCAAAACTTTTGCAATCAAAATTTTCTCTTCATCTTTCTGCCATTTGGTTAATTCCTCTACTTTTTCCATTTTCTTCTCCCTTTTTTCCCATTAAAATACATGCATAAAGCATTATTGCAATATTTGCTCCTAATATAATTCCTATAAAACATCCTAAGTAAAAAATTGTCTTGTCCTCCTTTAAATCATTTATATTAATTTATTCAATTTTACTTTTATTATTCATATTTTTTATAATTGTTTATCATTTGTTATATCACCATTTCCTGTAATTGGAATTTTATCTCCTAAAAATTTAGGTTTCTGTTTAAATAAACACATAAAAAAATCTTTATTTCTTGCAATTACCTCTCTAAATTCTCTCGTTAATTGTCCTGCATATTCTCTTGGATTTGCTTGGACTCCATAAGCTTCTAATTTTAATGTTTTTGCTATATATAAAGCCCTATATAAATGATATTTTTGTGTTACTATAATAACTTTTTTTATATTAAATATTTCCTTAGCTCTATAAATACTATCATAAGTTGAAAGCCCTGCATGATCCATAAAAATATCTTCTGAATTAATGCCTTTTTCCATAGCAAATTTTTTCATAACATTTACTTCATCATAATTTGCTTTGCTGTGATCACCACTCATTAATATTTTTTTACATTTGCCAGAATTATATAAATTTATTCCCTCTAATAGTCTGTCTTCTAACATTGGAGATGGATTATTACCCCAAACTCCTGCACCTAAAACTAGTATACAATCTACTTCTTTTTCTAAAGCATCTTCTTCAGATATAATCATATTTTTTGTTTTTGATAAAACAATTAAATTTATTAAAAATAAACTTAAAACTAAAATTCCTATTATTAAAAACATTATAATAATTATTTTATGTATTTTTTTCATTTTTACTA
>CANQMY010000003.1 GCA_947625075.1 uncultured Clostridia bacterium | reverse complement strand
CAGAAATACCACAATATTTTTCAAGCTATGTTGACAATGGTCAAGTTGATACAGAATTTATTGCAGTAGAAAGTGAACATAGTGCTATGAGTGCATGTATAGGAGCAGAAGCAGCAGGAGCAAGAGCAATGACAGCTACATCAGCAAATGGTCTAGAATATATGTGGGAAATGGTACAAATTGCATCAAGTTCAAGACTTCCAATAGTTGTAGCATTAGTAGATAGAGCGATTTCAGGACCTCTTAATATACATTGTGATCATACAGATGCAATGTCAGTTAGAGATAGTGGATGGATAATGATTTTTTCTGAAACAAACCAAGAAGCATATGACAATATGATAATGGCACATAGAATAGCAGAAAATAAAGAAGTAATGCTTCCACTTATGATATGCCAAGATGGTTTTATTACATCACATGCTATTGAAAATATAGAACTTATAGAAGATGATAAAGTAAAAGAATTTATAGGAAAATACAATCCAGAGCATTATTTATTAAATAAAAACGAACCTATAGCTGTAGGACCAATGGATTTACAACCATATTTAATGGAACATAAAAGACAACAGTCTCAAGCAATGGAAAATGCAAAAAAAGTAATTGAAGAAGTATCTTTAGACTTTGAAAAAATGACAGGAAGAAAATATAATTTCTTTGAAGGATACATGTTAGAAGATGCTGAGTATGTGGTTGTTTGTATGAATTCAACAGCAGGAACAGTAAAAAATGTTATTGATAATTTAAGATCAAAAGGAATAAAAGCAGGTCTTTTAAAAGTAAGAGTATTTAGACCTTTCCCAGGAGAAATGATAGCAAAAGCATTAGAAGGAAAAAAAGCAATTGCTATATTAGATAGAGTACCTTTACTTAATTGTACAGGAGGACCTTTATATGAGGATATAACATCTTCAATGTTTATTCAAAATATATCTGTACCTACAGTAAACTATTCTTATGGAATTGGTGGAAGAGATGTTACTGAAGAACAAATACATAAAGTGTATGAAGACTTACAAAATTTAAATGATATGAAAAATCCATTTAGATTTTTAGGGTTAAGGGAAAAATAATATAATTAATTGTGCTATTAAGCACAAGAGAAAGGAATATTTAATATGTATAATGTAAAAGAAATAGTTGCCAATAAACCATCTAGATTTACATCTGGACATAGAATGTGTGCCGGATGTGGAGCACCAGCAGTAGCAAGAATGGTTTTACGTGCAGTTAATGAAAATGATCATGTTGTTGTATCAAATGCAACAGGATGTATGGAAGTTTCGACATGTATCTATCCATATACAGCTTGGACAGATTCATATATACATACAGCTTTTGAATCAGCATCAGCAGCAGAATCAGGAGTAGAAGCAGCATATAAATCATTAAAAAAGCAAGGTAAATTACCTGAAGACTTAAATACTAAATTTATAATATTTGGTGGAGATGGTGGAACATATGATATAGGAATCCAAAGTCTTTCAGGAGCAATGGAAAGAGGACATGATATGACATATGTATGCTACGATAATGGAGCATATATGAATACTGGAATTCAACGTTCATCAGCTACACCAAGATTTGCAGATACTACTACATCACCAGCAGGAAGCGTAATCCCTGGAAAAATGCAACCAAGAAAAGACTTAACAGAAATAATGTGTGCTCATCATTTACCTTATGTTGCACAAACAGCTGCATTTGGAAATTTTAAAGATTTATATGAAAAAGCTGAAAAAGCTATTAATATGGAAGGCGGTAAATTCTTAAATGTACTAGCACCATGTCCAAGGGGTTGGGGATATAATTCAGAAGATTTAATGCTAATTAATAAATTAGCAGTTGATACCTGTTGGTGGCCTGTATATGAAGTTGAAAATGGAGTATATCATATAACATATAAACCATCAAATAAATTACCGGTAGAAGAATTTTTAAAAGTTCAAAAACGTTTTAAACATTTATTCAAACCAGGAAATGAATGGATGATACAAGAACTTCAAAAAGAAGTTGATCAAAGATGGAATGAGCTTCTAGCAAAAGAAGAAATGACAAATAAATAAATTTGTTAATTTAAGTTATTTAAAATATAAAAACCACAAAATATTAATTTATTAATATTTTGTGGGGTTTTTAATCTCAAAATAAAATGATATAAAAAAATATAATAAACCAAAAAAATGATAAAATTAAAAAAATCATTTTTTGAAAAAGAGCAATTTTTGAAAAAAATAATAAATTAATGTAATGAAAATGAAATATAAAAAAAACGATAACTTAAAATTAAGTAATATCAGTTAAAATGAAGAAAAGTGACATAATTCGACAAATACATCAAAATACTTTAAAATGCATAAAATAGTGACTTTGAACATGAAATAGACATAAAACATATACATATCTTGATTTAATAAAACTATTGACTTTTAATTATTTAATGTTGTAGTATAAAAGATGAAAAAAATAAAGTTATTTTTTTGTTAAAAAATTAAAAAAATAAAAAAATCATTTTTTAAAAAGTTATAATTTTTGAAAAAAATTAACAAGAAGGGGTACGGTATGAAAGTAATAAAAAGAAATGGAACAATTGTAGATTTTGATAGGTCAAAAATAGTAAATGCAATTGAAAAAGCAAATGCTGAAGTTAGACCAAAAGAGAGAGCATCTAAAGAACAAATCAAAGATATCATTAGTTTTATAGAAGAACTAGGTAAAAATAGAATGCTTGTTGAAGATATCCAAGATGCTATTGAAGATAAATTAATGGAATTTGGTAAATTTGAACTTGCAAAAAAATATATAGTATATCGTTATACTAGAGCATTAGTTAGAAAACAAAATACAACTGATGAATCTATATTAAAATTAATAAAAGATCAAAATAAGGAACTTGCTGAAGAAAATTCTAACAAAAATACAAGATTAGCATCAACACAAAGAGATTATATTGCAGGAGAAGTTTCAAGAGACTTAACAAGAAGAATTTTACTTCCTGAAAAAATCTCTAAAGCAGATAAAGAAGGTGTTTTACACTTTCATGATGCAGACTATTTTGTACAACCAATATTTAACTGTTGTTTAATTAACATTGGAGATATGTTAGACAATGGAACAGTTATGAATGGAAAAATGATTGAGAGTCCAAAAAGTTTTCAAGTTGCATGTACAGTTATGACACAAATTATAGCAGCAGTTGCTAGTAATCAATATGGTGGACAATCAGTTGATTTAATACACTTAGGAAAATATTTAAGAAAAAGTTATGAAAAATATAAATCAAAAATAGAGAAAAAATATAAAAATACACTATCACCTGAAGTAATAGAAGATTTAGTAGATGAAAGAGTAAGAAGTGAACTAAAAGCTGGTGTACAAACAATTCAATACCAAATAAATACTTTAATGACAACAAATGGCCAATCTCCTTTTGTTACATTATTTTTACACTTAGAAAAAGATGACCCATATATAAAAGAAAATGCAATGATAATTGAAGAAGTAATAAGACAAAGATATGAGGGAATTAAAAATGAAGCAGGCGTATATATTACTCCAGCATTTCCAAAATTAGTTTATGTTTTAGATGAATTCAACAATTTAACAGGTGGAGAATATGATTATTTAACAGAACTTGCAGTAAAATGTTCAGCTAAAAGAATGTATCCTGATTATATTTCAGCAAAAAAGATGCGTGAAAATTATGAAGGAAATGTATTTAGTCCAATGGGATGCAGAAGTTTCTTATCACCTTGGAAAGATGAAAATGGAAACTATAAATTTGAAGGAAGATTCAATCAAGGTGTTGTAAGCATCAACTTGCCACAAGTTGCAATAGTTGCAGATGGAAATATGGATAAATTCTGGAAAGAATTAGACGAAAGACTAGAACTATGCAAAGAAGCTTTAATGTGTAGGCATAAAGCACTACTTGGAACAAAAACATACACAAGTCCAATTCACTGGGAATATGGAGCAATAGCAAGACTAAAGAAAGGTGAAACAATAGATAAATTATTATATGGAGGATATTCTACAATATCATTAGGATATATTGGAATATATGAAATGACAAAATTAATGACTGGAGAATCTCATACACAAGAAAAAGGACATGAATTTGCAATAAAAGTTATGAAATACTTAAAAGATACAGTAGCACGTTGGAAAAAAGAAACAAATATAGGATTTGCTTTATATGGTACTCCAGCAGAAAGCTTATGTTATAAATTTGCAAGAATTGATAAAGAAAGATTTGGAACAATAGAAGATGTTACAGATAAGGGATATTATACAAACTCATATCATGTAGATGTTAGAGAAAAAATAGATGCATTTGAAAAACTAAAATTTGAAAGTGAATTCCAAACTTTATCAACAGGTGGAGCTATTTCATATGTAGAAATTCCAAATATGCAAAATAATCTAGAAGCATTAAGAAGTGTTGTTAGATTTATATATGATAATATACAATATGCAGAATTTAATACAAAATCTGATTATTGTCATGTATGTGGATTTGATGGAGAAATTAAAATAAATGAAAACAATGAATGGGAATGTCCAAATTGTCACAATAAAGACCATGCAAAAATGACAGTTGTAAGACGTACATGTGGTTATTTAGGAGAAAATTTCTGGAATGTTGGAAAAACAAAAGAAATCAAACAAAGAGTATTACATTTATAATTAAATAAGAAATATTAATAAAATATGATATATTTAAGAAGTTAAATATATCATATTTAAAACTAAAAATAATCCTAAAAAGGAGAGAAACTATGAATTATGCAGACATAAAAAGAGTAGATGTTGCAAATGGAGAAGGAGTAAGAGTTTCTGTATTTGTGAGTGGATGCCATCATCATTGCAAAGGATGTTTTAATGAATGTGCATGGGATTTTAATTATGGAAATAAATTTGACGAAGAAAGCAAAGAAAAAGTAATAAATTTTTTAAATCATGACTACATTAAAGGATTAAGTTTACTTGGAGGTGAACCACTAGAACCATCTAATCAAGAAGGATTACTTCCACTAGTAAAAGAAGTTAAAGAAAAATATCCAGATAAAACAATATGGTGTTATACAGGATATGATTTTGAAAAGGATATTATAGAAAATATGGCACAAACAAATCCAACAACGAGAGAGCTTATAAAATATTTAGATGTTGTTGTTGATGGAAAATTTGAAGAGGATTTAAAAAGTCCAAAACTTAGATTTAGAGGATCTGCAAACCAAAGAATTTTAGATGCTCAAGAAACTATAAAGAAGCATAAACCAGTTACAAAACCGGAATTTTATGAAAAAGATCTAATAAAATATTAATATCAACACTTGACAAGTTTATACAGTATAATGTATAATAACTAAGTATTTAGGAAAAAAATTGAACTGAAGGTTCAATATCCCACTATATAAAGCTAAAGCATTGGAAGGAGGGGATAAAAGATGTCAGAGATTAAAGTTAATAATGGAAATATAGAAGATGCCTTAAAAAGATTTAAAAGACAATGTGCAAGAAACGGCGTTTTACAAGAGGTGCGCAAAAGAGAATGCTATGAAAAGCCAAGCGTAAAAAGAAAGAAAAAATCAGAGGCAGCAAGAAAAAGAAAATTTTAAGAAATGAGGCTAAAAATTAGATCATCTAATTTTTAGCTTTATTAATTTTAAAAATAAAAAAGAATGAAAAATCATATATTATTGTCAATGATTCCAACATTTAATAGGATTAAGCATAATTAGTATTGGTAGATTAATCAATAATATAAAATAAATAAATAATTATGATTGTTATTACATATACTATGGAGCAAATGTAGATAAAAATTTAAAAGATAATGAATATTTGTTTCAAGAAAACGATAAAATAAGAAAATATATAAAGACAATTATGAAAAAATTGGTGAAATAGAAGAATTTGATATATATAATATTAATTAAAAAGGAGGATTTTAAATGAATATAATAAAAACGGAAACTTTTAAAACGAATTTATATGCAATATTTCTTACAGTTCCAATGAACAAAGATACAGTTACAATCAATAGTTTAATACCAGCAGTTTTAAGAAGAGGAACAGAAAAGTATCCAAGTCAACTAGAAATTAACAAAAAGCTTGAAGAAATGTATGGGGCAAGCTTTAATTGTGGTGTAGATAAAATGGGCGATTATCAGGTACTAAAATTTTATATAGAAATTTTAAGCAATAAATATTTACCAGAAAAACAAAATGCCACAAAATTTTTAGAAGAATTAGTTTTTAATCCATTAGTTGAAAATAATGGTTTTAAGAGAGAATACGTAGATCAGGAAAAAGAAAACATTAGAAGAATAATTGAATCAAGAAAAGATAATAAGGCAAAGTATTCTTTAGACAGATGCATTGAAGAGATGTTTGAAGGAGAAATTTATGGCTTATATAAATTTGGAAATGTAAAAGATTTAGAAAAAATAGATGAAAAGAAGCTATATGAACAATATAAAAAAATTATAAATGAAGCAAGAATAGATTGCTTTGGATGTGGAAAAGAATTAGAAAATATAGAAATTCCAGTTAGAAACAGCAAAGAAAATTTAATAAAAAATGAAATTCAAAAACATGAAATAAAAAATAAAGAAATAAAAGAAAAAATGGATGTAACACAAGGAAAACTAATAATGGGTCTAGTTACACCAGAAGAACCAAAAAGTGTTATATCAGTATATAATACAATTTTAGGTGGAGGTGCAAATTCAAAATTATTTCAAAATGTTAGAGAAAAGGAAGGTTTAGCATATTCAGCTGGTTCTAGTTATATAAGAAGAAAAAATGCAATATTTATAAAAACGGGAATTGAAACATCAAATTATAAAAAAGCAGTAGAAATAATAAAAAAACAATTAGAAGAAATGAAAAATGGTAATATAACAGATGACGAATTTAACTCTGGAAAAAAATTAATAACATCATCATTAAGTCTAATTCAAGAATCACAAGAAGACTTAATAGCATATTATTTTGACCAAAAATTATATGATGAAAACTTAGAACTAAATAAATATATAGAAAATATAGAAAAAGTATCTAAAAATGATGTAATTAATCTTGCTAAAGATATAAAATTAGATACTATATATTTCTTGCACGGAGAAGAATAAAATATAGATTCTAAGCAAAGAAAGGAGATTATATTAAAACTATATGAAAATTATAAAAAATAATAAAATAGATGAAAGCGTTTATATTGAAACTTTAGAAAATGGAATGAAAATAATAGTAGTTCCTAAGAAAAATACCAAAAAGAAATATGTAATTTGGGCAACAAAATTTGGATCAATAGATAACAATTTTATAGAACCAAAAACTGGCAAAGAAATAAAAGTTCCAGATGGAGTTGCACATTATTTAGAACATAAGATGTTTGAAAATGAAAATGGTATAGATAGTCTTTATAAAATGATGGCACTTGGGTTAGATGCAAATGCATATACAACTAATGACCATACTGCTTTTCTTTTTGCAGGAACCGATAATTTTTATGAAGGATTAGATGAACTTATGAATTATGTTCAAAGTCCATATTTTACAGATCAAAATGTAGAAAAAGAAAGAGGAATTATAGGTCAAGAAATAGGAAGATATGATGATGAACCTGATTGGAAGCTGTATGTGAATACAATGGACTGTTTATATACAAATAATCCTATAAAACTAGATATAGCTGGTACAGTAGAATCAATATCAAAAATAACAAAAGAAATTCTTTATTCTTGCTATAATACTTTTTATCATCCATCAAATATGGTTATGTGTATAAGTGGTGATTTTGAACCAGAAAAAATTATAGAAGAAGTAAAAAAGAGAATCAAAACTAAGGAAAAAAATGAAGAAATAAAAAGGATATATCCAAAAGAACAAAAAGGAATAAATAAAAAGCAAAAAGAAGCAAATATGGGAATAAATATGCCAATGTTTATGATAGGATATAAAGACGAATTAGAACAATGTGATGACGTAGTAAAGAAAGATTTAGCAATACAAATAATACTTAATAGTTTATTAGGAAAAACATCAAAAATTTATCAAGAACTATATAATGATGGATTATTGCAAACATCATTAGATATAAGTTATGAATATTCAAAGACTTATGCACATGTATTAATTGCTGGGGAATCGACTGATCCTAAAAAGGTTTATGAAAAAATAGAACAAACACTTAAAAAAGAAAATGTTTCAGAGGAAGATTTTGAAAGAAGCAAGAAAAAAATATATGGAGACATTGTGACAGAGTACAATGATGTTGAAGAAATAGGAAGAATGTATTTATCTGATGCAATAAAAGATATAAATAGCATGGATTATATAGATAAAATTGATGAAATTGATATAGAGTATGTAAATGAAATATTAAATAAACTATTTAAGGAAAATGAATCTGTACTTTCAATAGTTAGATAAAAAAAGTGTAAAAAACCCTTAGAAATTGTAAAAAATTGTCGATGAAAAATTTTTTTAATCGACAAAAAATGTTGACTGACTTGTAATATTATGTTATTTTATAGATAAGAAAAACATAATTAGGAGAAAGAATATGTCAAATAAAGAAGAAATTAATATTTTAAGGAAAAAACTTAATGAAAGTATAGAAAATAATGAAGATTATAGCAAAATTTATGATTTAAGTGTACAATTAGACAAATTAATTGAGAAATATTATGAAAAAAATAGTATTTTTTATGAAAATATTTGACATTTTAATTTAAATATTTTATAATTAATAGTGAGAAATAACAAAAGGAGGATAACTATGTCTATAAAGAGATTATCAAAGATAGTAGTAGCTTTAGTTTTGATTGCTACAATATTATCAGCAGTATCAGTTGTATTTGGTGATGTTACAATACCAACAGGAAAAGCACCAACAGATGCTGGATTAACTAATACAGTAAGCAATGTAATTGGTATAGTTCAATTTATATGCTATGCAGCTGCTGTAATCTTAATTGTTATATTAGGTGTTAAATTCATGACAGCTTCACCTGATGGAAAAGCAGAAATTAAAAAGAGTGCAATTATCTATGTTGTAGGTGCTGTACTTGTATTTGCAGCAGGATTATTATTAAATTTAATCAAGAATGTTGCAAATTCAACAGTTAAACAAGACTAATTATTAAAAAATAAAAAAGTATGCGAAATCTGATTTCGCATACTTTTTTATATTGCAAATAATTTATTAAAAAGTATTGCAAGATTTATAAAATAAATGTATAATAAAAAGCAGAATTTATTAATTTCCGTAAGAATAAAAAGCTATTTAGGAAGGAATAAAATTGTAATGAAAATAAAGAAAATAATAAAAATAAGTCTACTTGTGATTATATTAATATTGTTGTTTAATACAGTATCAAATGCAAATCAACTAACATATAAATCAAATGAGTCAGCTTTAAAGATTGCTGACATAGATATAAGTAAAGAACAACTAGGCGGCATTTATGGAAATCAGGGAAATACTTATAATGAAGTTGGAGCAAAAATAATTGGATTAGTTCAATATTTATGTTATGGAGCAGCTGTAATAGTACTAATATATAAAGGAGTTCAATTTATGAACAAAGCGCCAGAAGCAAAAGCAGAAGCAAAAAAAGAATTAGTAAGTTATGCCATAGGAGCATTTATTTTATTCGGAATAGGAACGATGATTAAAATTATTTCTAATATTGCATTAAATAATTTATTTTAAATAAAAAATTAGACAGAGTTTATCTGTCTAATTTTTTTTAATTATATATAAATGAAAATAGTATTACAAATATATTAAATTTTAGTAAAAGTATTGAAAGATTAGGGTAAGCATTATATAATAATACAAGTAAAATTAGGTGTATTGTATGAAATGGGGGAAAAGATGAAACACAAAAAAATTAATTTGATAATCAAAATAATATTAATAACATTATTAATTATATTATTTTTTGGAGCTACAAAAGTTTCAGCAGCTGGACTAGATGATATATTTTCTACGGGAAAGAATTTTATTGATAAAGGAAGTGAAAACTCACCTATAAGTGTTCAAGATGCAATAGATAAATTTATACCTGTTGGAACTACTCTTGTTGGAATAGCAACAATAGTATTAGTAGTTGTTGGATTAATAATGGGTGTAAAATATATGATTTCAGGAGCTAATGAAAAAGCACAACTAAAACAAAAATTAATTTACTATGTAATATCAGTTGTATTAGTTTATGGAGCAACAGGAATATTTGCAATTGTAATATCAGTATTGAATAATATACTTGATTAAAAAAATAAAACTAAGGAGGAATTAGAATGGGAAGTTACTATATTCCAAGTAACAAATTAAAAGGAGAAGGTAGAATATTATATATCTTTACTACAAAATCACTTATTTATACTGCAATAGGAGGAATGATAGGATTAATATTTTATGCTATATTTGGAATGTTTGGATTAGGTACAGTAGGTTTAGTAATTACTGCTATATTAGCATTAATTGGATATGGAATAGGAACAATAAAATTTCCATCTACAGGTAATGGAAAAATAGCAAAAAACATTGGTGGAGATTCTATAGATCAGGTTATAATGAATTATATTAAGTTTAATAAAAACAAAAAATTATATACTTATTCTGTAAATAGAAAAGAACCAGATTATAATACTACAAGTAATCCATTAAATATTTTAAATATTTCTAAATCAGATAAAGAAAATTCAAATAATACAAAGGAGGAGAAAATATAATGATAACTATACAAACCTTAAATATAATTTTAGTAGTAATACTTGTTTTAATTCTATTACTTGGTTTAATTGCAGTTTTGCTTATTTTTAAAATGAGAAGTAAAAATAGTCCAAATATTAAAGAGGAAATAAAATCAAAACCAAAAGAGGAAAATCAGAACTTAATAACAAGAACAGGAAAAAACATAAATTCAATATATGAATTTATGGAATTTGATGCAATAACTGATAATATGATAGCTAGAAAAAATAGAAAACAATATGTTATGGTTGTTCAATGTAAAGGAATAAACTATGATTTATTA
The DNA here is from genome assembly GCA_947625075.1 of uncultured Clostridia bacterium. GTDB lineage: Bacteria > Bacillota > Clostridia > TANB77 > CAG-508 > CAG-793. The sequence goes on along the minus strand of CANQMY010000003.1, from coordinate 17,779 downwards.
TCAGAAGATGAAAAAAATGCTGTTGAATCTGGTTTTATAGAATTTTTAAATACATTAAGATTTCCAGTTCAGCTTTATGTTCAAACAAGAACATTAAATTTAAATAATATATTAAATCAATATGATAAAAGAATAGAAAATATTAATGATCAAATTATAAAAATAAATTCACAAATCGAAATGGCAAAATCAAGAGGAAACGATGATGCTGTTCAAAGATTAATGTTTGATAAAAGAAGAAAAGAAAATATATTAGAATATGGTGAATCAATAGAGGATTATACAAAAAAGATAAGCGAAAGCAAAAATATTTTACAACAAAAAACTTATATAGTTTTATCATACAATACAGCAGAATATGGTGATATAAGTAAATATTCAAAAGAAGAAGTAGATGATATAGCATTTACAGAATTATATACAAGATCACAAGCATTAATTAGATCTTTATCATCTGCTGAAGTTTCAGGAAAAGTACTTGATTCAGAAGAATTAGCTGAATTACTATATGTTGCATATAATAGAGACTCTTCAGAAAAATATACATTGAAAGATGCAATTGATTCAGAATATGACAGATTATATTCAACTGCAAGAGATGTATTAGAAGAAAAGAAGAAAAGAATAGAGAATCAAATAGAAGAAGATGCCGCTCGTTTAGCAGCAAAAAGTATCATAAAAGCAGATCAAAAACAAAGAGATGAAATTAGAAAGAAAACAAAAGAAAGAGCAATGGAATTAGTTGAAGAATACAAAGATGAACTTAGTCCACAATTATATGACGAAACAAAAAAACAAGTTGCTGAAGCTAATATGGATGAAAACGAAAATTCTGCACCAAAGACAAGAAGAATAATTAGAAAAAATGTGTAACTAATGAGGAGGAATTGTTTAATGAAAAATAAAACAGAGGAAACAATTGATTTAAAAGAAAATAATAGACAAGAAGAAATAACAACATTAAATAAAAATAAAAAAGATATTAAGGATTTAATCGCACCTTCAGGAATTGATGCAACTAGTACAAATCACTTAGAAATTGTTTCTTATAATACAAAGTATGCAAGAACTTTAACAGTATCAACTTTACCAAGAATGTGTACTTTCCCTGAATTGTTGAGAGGAATGTATACATTTGGAGATATAAATGTATCGGTTTTTATTAATCCAATAAGTGAAGCAAAATCACAAAGTGAATTAAATAGAACGATTAATGAATTAGAATCAGAAAGACTTGTTGCAGTTGATAGAGGAAATATAAACCGTGAAAGTAGCTTAGCACAAAAAAGAGCTGAAGCGGAAGAATTAAGAGATGCAATTGCAAGTGGTTTAGATAAACTTTATGAAGCATCTATAATTTGTACGATTTTTGCTTATAGTATGGAAGAATTAAATAGACAAACAGAACTTTTAACGGCAGAAATGTCTAAAACTCTTACAGGAGTAAAAACAGCTTGGGCAATGCAAGAGGATGCATTTAAATCAAATTTACCATTTTCAGAAGATAAAATAGCAAAGAAACATACATTTGACCGTAGATCTATGGGAACAGTATTTCCATTTATAAATTCAGATGTAGGTCATGAAAATGGAATACCAATTGGATTTAATAGACAAACAGGATTACCAATTTTATATGATAATTTTAGTCCAACATTAAGCAATTACAATATGGTTGTATTTGGAAAGTCTGGTGCTGGTAAAGGTGTTACAATAAAAACTTTAATTGCAAGATCAGCTGTATTAATGGGAATAGAAACATTAGCATTAGATGCTGAAGGTGAATATGGAGTTGTTGCAGATGCTTTAGGAGGATTGAATGTAGTTATTTCACCTAACTCAAATACAATAATTAATCCATTTGATATTGAACCAGAAATAACAAAAGATGAGATAACAGGAAGAGAAAGAGTAGCATTAAATGTAGAAAATAAAATTGAAGATGTAACACAAATATTATTAACAATGGCAAGAGGAAGTACAAGAACTGAAGATGATGTAAATGAAGTTACAAAACAAATAATTGCAGAATCAGTTTCAGAAGAATATGCAGGACTTGGAATTACAAATGATGTAAATAGTTTATATGCACTAGATCAAAAAGGAATAGTACAAAATGACTATTTAGGAAAAAAGAAAAAACAAATGCCTACAATAGGGTCATGGTATCGTAGATTAGTACAAAATGCAAATCAAAATCAAAATCCAGATTATAGAACATACTTTAGTTATTTATTAAAAGTAATGAAACAATATGTTAGAGATTTAGGAGGACAGCTTTCATATTTTGACGGTCAGTCAACTTTTGATTTATTAGAAGGAACATCATTTATAAATCTTGATATATCTGGACTAGAAGAGAGATTCGCAAGACCATTAGCACAACAAATTTTGTTAACATGGATTTGGGAAAAATATGTTAAAAAGAATAGTGAAGATAAGTCAAAAGCAGGAAAGAAAAGAGTACTAATTGATGAAGCTTGGATGCTTTTACCATTCCCAGAAGCAGTTGATTTCTTAAATAAAATGGCAAGACGTGCTAGAAAAAGAAATGTATCTCTAGCAGTAGTATCACAGAGATTCCAAGATTTTTATGAAAAATCTGAGGTTCAAGCTGTTCTAACATCATCAGATACAAAATTATTTTTAGCACAAGATAAATCAGAAATTCAGTATATAAAAGAAGTATTTAAACTAAGTGATGGAGAAGCAGCATTTTTAACAACATGTAGTAGAGGACAAGGATTATTTAAAGTAGGTGAACAAACAGCAATAGTTGAAATAAGACCAACGAAAAAGGAATTTGAATTCATAGAAACAAATGTTAATAAAATAATTGAGAGATCAGAAAATTAAGCATCAAATAAATATAATTTTTTGATATTATATAGGGAGTTTTTAATGAAAAAAACGATAGCAATAATACTTAGTATATTGATGGTGTTAAATATATATAATCCTACAGTTAAAGCTTCTGATATAGGAAGCTCAGAAACAATAACAGAAATGCAAAATGCACAAACACAAGAAAATTTTAACAGCATAATAGAAGACGGAACTGTTACAACTTATGGTGATGAAACAAACGGAAACCCAACAGTAGAATCAACATCAAATTGGTTAGATGGTGTTACCAGCTTTATACAAAGTTTACTAATTATTTTTCCAATATTAGCAAATAATATTTTATCACTAATTGCGTATGGAAATACAACTGAGGTATTTACAATTCAAAAGCTATTATCAAATGAATATGGACTATTTGATATAAACTTTTTTAAATTAGAATCAGATAATGTTAGACATGCAGAAGTTATAAACAAGATAAAATCATCTGTTTCTATATGGTATGTAGCAATTAGAAATGTATCAGCAGTAGGAATTGCAATAGTATTAGTATATGTAGCAATTAGAATGGCGATTTCCACAGTAGCTGACGAAAAAGCTAAATATAAGAAGATGCTAGTATTTTGGTTAGAAAGTGTAATACTTTTGTTTTTATTACATTATTTTATTTTAATTGCACTAAATATAGCTGATGCAATAAATGGTGTAATGATAAAAGCAATGAATAATTTAAGTAATGGAAGCGTAGGAATAGAAGAACAACTTATCAATAATGTATTTAAGAATTTAAACTCTGTAAAAGGAGCTACTAATACAGTTATATACTTGATTACATATACAATGCTCGTTTATTATGAAATTAAATTTATGGTTATTTACTTATCAAGAGTATTTAGAGTTGGTTTTTATATAGTTATAGCACCATTTGTTTGCTTAACGTATCCAATAGATAAATTAGGAGATGCAAGGGCACAAGCATTTAAAACTTGGCTTACAGAAATGATTATGGAAATATTCTTACAATCAATTCATTTAGGTATATATATAGTATTTATTTTTTCAGCAGGAGAAATAATAAATGTTGCACCATTCTTTGGAATAATTTTCTTAGCTGCACTTGGCAATGGAGAAAAAATTGTAAGAAGCTTATTGAAGATTAAACCTAAATTTGGAAAAGGTATTTCAGAAACAAAACTAGTTAGATTAGGATAAGCATAGAAGATAATTAAATTTATTTATAGGTCTCTTCAGGAGAAGCGACAAAGAAATGGAATTAATATGAAGAAAAAAAAGAAATTAATAATAAGTATACTTATAATTATAATTTTGCTAATATTATTAGGAAATTTATTTTCATATTTAATAAATAAAAATAAAAGTTATAATTCTATTGATGATTTTAATTCGGTAAAAGAACTAGTAGAATATTATGGTTGCAAATATAAAAGTACAAAAAAATCTAAAGAAGAAGGTTATGTAAAAGATATATATTTATCATTTATGGATGATCCAATTGATAAAGAAGGAAATACAAACGATCTTTTGTATAAAAATGTTATAGAACTTGTGAGTGCAAAAATTATAGATAACTACAGAATAATTGATGAAGATAGAAATTTAATTGTTAGAGTTAAAGTAAGAGAGAATAAAACAATTTCTTTTACAATAAATAATGTTAAAAACTATTTTGAAAATTTAAGATCTTTATATACTTTAGAAAATGTAAAAAGAGAAAATATTAGCAACATAAATATAACATCGAGAGAATTACAAAATATAATAAACAATAACTGGATTAGAAGAAATGTAAATCTTGGAGAAAAAACATCAAGTTGTGAGAATTATGATTTATATTGGAATAATGGATATAAAATACGTACAATAAACAATAAGATTTATAATATTGTTTTTATTAAAAATTATCAAGGAGAGGTGTTACAAGGAATTACAACAGGAATGAACAATGAAACAATAAGAAACATATTAGGAACACCTACATATGAAGATTATTCGGAACTTGAAGTTATAGGATATAAGTTAGAAAATATATATGCTTTCTTTGCAGATGGAGAAATTTCAATTTATAGAACAGATGAATATAATGAAGAAGAAAATAAAAAGTTTGCAAGCTTAATAACTAAATTATTTAAAGATAAAAATTATAATAGTTTTTTATCTGAATTAACTGAACTTTATCCAGACTACTCAACATATACTCAAGAAAATGATTATATAAACATTAAGTATCCATTAAGAGGATTTGAAATATCATTAGGTAATAATATAAAAAATGGAATTACAATATATAATAATTTTAAAGGAAATATTACAGAAGATATTTCAATAGACGATGTAAAAAACAATATGCAATTACCAGCAAATACATATTTAAACTTAACGAGGAATTTAGTATTTGATGATGAGTTAGATAGAGCAAATGAGGATTTATTTATTAGAGAGTCTTATGACTCAGATACATTAGAAAAAGGTAATTTTGCACAAAGTGATGAATATACTGTTTATTTTAATGATTTATATAATGTTTATACATTTTATTCAACTAATAAAAATAATCAAGATTTTGAACTTAGAGTTCAAAATGCAACAGGTATATACAAATTAACTAATAATATATTTGTATATGGTGTAGCAAATGACGGAATATATCTTATAGATGCATACTCAAAAAAAACTAATAAACTTATTAATTCAAATGAAGCTAATGTTATAGATAGAGTAGAAAATAATATTATATATTATGATGATAAAATGGTACAAGTATCTGATAACTAGCATTTAAATAAAAAGAATGAATATAAAATACAAAATAAAGGATGTAAGAATGAAAAAACTAGAAATTATAATAAGTAAAATATTATTAATTTTAATTACTATTAGTTTAGTAGTTTTTTCAAGGACTCCTGAAAATATGGTTGTATATGGAGCAGTATCCGGTAGTGATATTGTTGAGTATGCAAAAAAATGGATAGGTGTAACACCTTATGTATGGGGTGGAACAAGTTTAACTACTGGAGCAGATTGTTCTGGATTTGTTATGAAAATATTTGAACAATTTGGAATAAATTTGCCAAAAGGAACAAGCAATTTGGAAAGTCAAGGAAATACTGTTTCATGGAATGATATTCAATTAGGAGATGTAATAATTACAAGGTCATCACAAAGTGAGTCTGGTAAACATACAGGAATTTATGCTGGAAATGGACAATGGGTAAATGCTAAAGGTAAAAATTATGGAACAGTATTAAGTAGTGTTCCTACTAGTAATATAATAACTATTAGAAGAATAATTGGAGCTGTAGAAGGTAATGAAAAAGTACCAACACTTTTTCCTAATGAATCTAGTGGTTATGGAGGATATACAACTCAAGATGAACCAGATGATGAAGATGTTGACTTAGATGCTTTAATTTTTGAATTTTCAGGAAATCCATCTAGGATGACATATGAGGGAAAAGTTAAAGTAAATCAATGGTCATTTTCAAAATTTTCACAATTTATTGATTATTTATTAGGAGTAATGATTCAAGGAATAAAGGGAGCAATTGTAGGGTGGACAAGTATAGTAGAAGGAATGATAAATAATGTATTAGATTTATTAAATTATGGTTCATAAAAAATTTAATAAAATAGTAAATGTAATAAAAAATAGTATTAAATGAAAGGAGAAGTAATTATGAAACATACAATAAAAAAAATTACAATTATAGCTTTATTAATTGTATTTTTCATAGTTACTTTTTTATCTAAAAGTGTTATTGCTACAGAGATAACATCAACAAATACAGAAAAAATAGCTAATGAAGAAAAAAGATATACAATAGAAGATGTTGTATATAATAAAGTACCAATATTTGATATTAATGTATTTTCTGAAACAGCAGGTGGACAAGAAGTTGTCGAAAATTCTCCAGTATATGTAATAAGAAATGTTGTAGCAATTTGGTATGTTGCAATAAGAAATGCTGTTGCAGTAGTTTTGGCAATATTATTAATTTATTCTGGACTACGAATGGCAATTGCAACAGTTGCATCAGATAAGGCAAATTATAAAATATTTTTAGTAGGTTGGTTAAAAAGTATTATTATATTATTTACAATTCATTATATAATGTTAATTGTATTAAACTTAAATGATTTGCTGATTAACATTTTAAACAAAGGTAGTTCTGTAGAAAGTGAGATGTATGAAACAATAAGAACAAGAGCTTATGATTTCAGATTTTCTGTGGGAGTACCTGGAGCAATAATGTATATAGCAATGATAATAATATTTTTTAGATTTGTTTGGATGTATATTAAACGTACATTTACAGTATTAATACTTATTGTAATGGCACCAATTATAGCTGGAAAATATGCTTATGATAGTGCAAGTGGAAAAAGAAGTTTAGTATTTTCAAATTGGTTATATCAATTTTGTGCAAATGTTTTAATACAATCAATACATGCATTATTATATACAAGTATAGTAAGTATATCTTTAGCTGTATCAAAAGAAAATATTGTTGGATTTATCATTTCACTGATTTTCTTGAATTTTATGGTAAGTGCAGATAAAATTGTTTTAAAAATATTTAAATTTGAACCACATGTACAAGATATGCAGAAACCATTTAAAAAGGAAGAAAGTCTTGAAGGTGTATATTATACTTATGGACTAGCAAAACTAGCTGAAAAAGGAGTAAAAGGTGGAGCACAATATATTAAACGTAAGTCTAATACTGGATTAATGAGGACAATAAGAACTTCTGTATCTGATATAACAAGAGAACCATTAGATAGGATAGATAATCTTTTATTAAGAGGTACAAGTAGAATTGGAAATAGTAGAATAAATAGTGCTGCAAGTAGAACTTTAATTCTAAGAAAAGCATCAAGAAGAAAAGGATCTGCTGGAAGATTAGCAAAACAAACGTTAAAAATAAAAAAGAATAAGAGAAATACACGATATAGCAGTGCTTATAAATTTATAAAAAATGATGTAAAAGGAATAGGAAGCTTGATATTAGGAATACCAGTAATGGTAGTTAATCCTGCTACCGGAATTGGATTATTATCTTCAGGTGTATCAGACTTGAAAGAAAATGCAAGAACAACGCAAAAACAAAATCTTAGCGGATTGGAAAAAGGTGCAAATGTATTAACACTAGGTCAATATGCAAATAGAGTTGAACAAGGAAAACTAAATGAAAAAACAAATAAAAAAGTTAATAATGTGGTAGAATCTACATTAAAAGTTAATGAAATTATGGATTCTATTGAAGAAGAAATTTATTCATTTGATGATACGACTAAAAAAGATGCTAAAAAGAGTATGGGAGCTTATTATTTGGCAAATGTAAATAGAATCAATAAATATATGAAGGGATTTATGGCAGACTCCGGAATTGCAAACCAAGATATGGGAAGTATTGATAATAATACTCAAAGAGAAATGGTTAATTATGTAGTTGGAATAATTAGTAGAAATTGTAAGTTGGAAGAATCAGAAAAAAATGATATAATAAATGAATCAATGAAGAAAATAAACTCATTAAATAGAATGGCAGTAAAAAATAAATTTTCTAGTCAAAAGAAGACGCAATATTTTGCAGCATCTATAGGAGGAGCAGTAAAAAATAGAGTAGTAAAAAATAAATTTACAGGATTAACTAACTTAGTAGATGATTTAGAAGAGGAAAATGGAAAGTTACAAAAATTTTTATATGCTGCTACTGAGGATAGAAGTGTACAATCATTAGATATAAAAAATTATATTGATACTTTGTAAAATAGGAGAGGAAGTAAATGAAAAATAAAAAGAAGAAAATTTTAGTTACAATTTTGTTAATAATTTTGCTATTATTTGCTCTGGCAAGCAAGAGTTTTGCAACTGCAACAAGTGTAATAGCTAATGTTATAGAAGGAGCAATAGATGGAATAGTTGGAATATTACTTCTTCCTACAAAATTTATATTAGTTATAGTTGGCGCTGAATTAGGGACAGTAATGGGATTTTTTGCTGAAAATAGTACTATAGGATTAACACTAGAAGATATATTTTTCAATAAAATACCTTTATTAGATATTAACTTTTTTGATTTTAATACTACGAATGAAATTGCAAGTACAATCAGAGAAAATATTGCAATATGGTATACAGCAATAAGAAATTTATCTGCCGTAGTTTTAGCAATAATTGCAATATATGTAGGAATCAGAATGGCAATAAGTACAATAGCAGAAGATAAAGCAAAATATAAAACAATGCTTTATGACTGGCTAACAAGTTTAGCTTTGTTATTTGTATTACAATATATAATGATATTTACAATAAATATTAATAATGCGTTTGTTGACGTTTTATCTAAAGGCTTAAGTAACGTTTCTACAGTTGGTGATATGTCGGATTATTTTTGGAAACAAGCACTTAAAAGTGTATCATTTACTTCAGGATTAGGATGTGCTGTTATATATATAATGCTTCAAGCAATGACATTTGTATTTTTAATTTCTTATATAAAGCGTATGATAACTCTTGCATTTTTAATTGTAATATCTCCACTTGTAACAATTACATATTCTATAGATAAAATGGGAGATGGAAAATCACAAGCTTTAAATGTTTGGTTAAAAGAATTTGTTTATAATATATTAATACAACCATTTCATTGTGTTGCATATTTAGTTTTAATACAATCAGCACTAAGTGTAATGAGACCTAGTGACTGGACAGAGAGTGTATTTGGAGTTGGTTTTGATAGTGCGGTTATAGCAATTATGTTAATATTTTTCATTTTTTCAGCAGAAGATATTGTTAAACATATATTCCATTTTGAAAGTCAAAGTATGGGAAGAACAATTGCAAATGCAGCTATTGCTGGAGTTGTATTAAATAAAGTAATGACTGGTACAAAGAAAGCAGCAAGTGGAAGAAAGTCAAAAGGAGGATCTGGTGGAGGATCGGGAAGCGGATCAGGAGGATCTGGCGGAGGATCAGGAAGTGGATCAGGAGGATCTGGCGGAGGATCAGGAAGCGGATCAGGAGGATCTGGCGGAGGATCAGGAAGCGGATCGGGAGGATCTGGCGGAGGATCAGGAAGTGGATCAGGAGGATCTGGCGGAGGATCAGGAAGTGGATCAGGAGGATCTGGCGGAGGATCAGGAAAATCTAATGGAAAATTCAAGAATGCAGCTAAATGGGCAGGAAGAAAAGTATTGAATGCAAATGCTAAAGCAACTGGAGCACTCCTATTTGGTGGACTTGGATTAGGACTTGGTGATCCAAAAACGGCATTAGCTGGTGTAATGTCAGGTTATGGAATGGGAGCAAACTTTGCTAAATCAAATCAAACAAGAATATTAAAACATGATTTAGCAAGAGCAGTAAATAAATATAAGAGTGAAAATCCAGGTATAACAGAAGATGAAATATTGAATCATGCTTTAAATTTAGCAGATGGAAGTCAAACTGCAAATACAGATATTGAGAAAGAATTAGCAAGTGTAATGCAAAAAATGCAAGAACAGTTTATGGCAAATGGATTAGATGAAAGAGGTATGTCAAAGCAGTTTAAACGTTTAATATCTGATATTAATAATGGTAATATAAGCGAATATAGTAGATTCCAAAGATATACTGCAAAAATAAAAAATAGATTTACAGGAAGAAGAACATAAAGAAAATAGAAAATAAAGATATATAGAAATTATAAAAGAGGCATAAACGGAGGTGAGTACCATAGAAAATAATGAAGAAGAACAAGAAGAACAAGATAGAAGCATAGATAGTGCATCTGATAGAATGGTTGGAGATCACGAAAGAGAAAATGCACAAGTAGCAGGTGAAAAAGCAAAAGAAGGCATAAAAAAAATAGCACAAAATAAAAAAGTAATAGCATTTGTTGCAGCACATATTGTTCCAATTTTAATTATTCTTGGTATTATCCTCCTAATAATTATACTTGTAGGGCAATTTGCATTCTTTACAACTATGCCAGGAATGATGTTAGAAAAAATAAAAAAATTTGCTTTAAGTGTTTGGGGAGAATTTACTGGTTTCTTTACAGGAGACACTATTTCTACATCAGTAAGTAAGGAAGATGTAGTAAGCTTAGCACAATATCTACAAAATATGGGGTATGATATAAATAGTTGTGGATTAGGAATTGCACAATATGAAGATGTAACAGATGAAAATAAAGATAAAACGAGACAACTTAAAAGTATAGGACCAACAGCAGATGGAAGAGAATATTTAAAAACTTATTTGGCAGCAAATGAAGCGAGTTATGTCTTATCAACTTGGAGCTTAAAAGGATTTTTAAATGAAGTTGGTTCTGAAATAGTTGCCCTTATTAAACAAGATGATAGTAATGTTATAGATAATAAAGAAGTATCGACTGGAATGATAAATATATTAGATTCAAGAAGTGCTTTAGAACAAGCTGGAAAAGTAGTTGCAGATAGACTTGGTATTTTAGGATATCCATTAAAAAGTTGGTTTGAACTTTATCCTACAGAAGACTATATAGAAGTAGACAGAAAAAATGAAAAAATGATTGTATATACAGACACTGTTAATTTACCTTTTATAGGATTTATTACAGATTTATTAGGAATAAGTAAGGATGGAAAAATTAAATTTGGAAGTGCATTTAGCTATGATATGTCAAACTGGACAGCTAGATATGGAAAACCAGTAGAATTATTGCTTAGCATACATCTATCAACAATGATGCCAGATTTATCATATAGAGTTGCTAGAGATGCTGAGTTAAATACAAAAGTTAATATTGCATTTCAAGATGTAAATATAAAATACGATACAATTGCTACTATAGGAAATCAAAAGACATTAACGAATGACGAAATAATTGATGCATTTTTAACTTATGGATTGTCAGGAGAAAATAAAAGTTATGAAATTACAAATACTGAAACATCAGAAACTGATGATGAAGAAGAAACAGAAAGTAACGAAAATGAAGATGAGGATGAAGAAGTAGTAGTAGAATCTGGAGAGGTTAACTTTTATACAGAAATACTTAATTCATTAGATTCAATGGAAAAAAAGAGACAATTCTTTAAAAATATAATGGATCAGATAGAGGATCATAGTATCGCTACTGATATAATAGGCGTAAATATTAGAAACGCATTATTAGATGAAGGTTCATGGATTGGAAATTTTGTAAAAACAGTACTTAACGACGTATTTGCTCTAGTAGAAAAAATATTTACTAAAGATAATTCTTACCTTGTGTATATACAACATGGAGAAGCAGAAGTACCAGGGCTAGGAATAAGCTATGATAATTTATTAGAATTAGCTGAAATAACATCTAGAGGAATGGAAAACGGAATAGATAATGTAAAATGGCCATATATAGATAGTGTTACACATCATTGGTTTTATGAAGATATTGACTTTTCAAAAGGTGTATACAGAAGAGCATCTAGCGCACACAAAAAAATATTTTATGAATCGGCAGATAAAGAAAATAGTTCACTTGCAAAAAATAATGTAAAAGTAGAATTAGATGCTAAATTAACAGCAGATGAAGGAATAATTTATCAAGTGTGTGAGCCTGAAACAGTTGGGCCAAATGAAGCAATTAAAAATATATTTAACGATGAATATTATAAATTTGATGGAACTACTGAAACTGCGGATAAAATAGAAGCAGCAAAAAAATTCCAATCATTAAGAGATTTTTATTATACTCAACCAGGAACGTATGTTCAAGAAAGTGAAAATGGAAATGAGTTATATGTATATGATTTACAAACTGGTATGTTAATAAATACTATTTTTAATGATGCAAGTGATGTTAAGAAAGAAAAAGTTTCATTTGAAGAAGATAAGTCTAATGCATTAGCGGCATTTTCAATATTAGAGAATATGCATTCAGAAGAAGCAGAGTATATATATAGAGATCTTAAAGATTTAGTTGTATCTTTAAATTATTTTACAGAAGATGAATTAACGAAAGATTTAGAAAACTTATTATTATGGATAATTAATACTAATAACTTAAATGAAAGATTTGAAGTTACAAAAGATATAAATGAATATGGAATGTTAATAAAAAATGTAACTGGAAGAGAAATAGTAGCACCTGAAAATTGTAATATTTCAGAAGAAGATGGAGTAGTTACATTAGAATTTACTCAAATGAGTGATGAAACAGCAGAACTATTTGAATATATATATAAAAATGACTATATGAACATAAATAAGGATATTCTCGTTGGAATGACTATGAAAATAAAAGGAATTCAACTTAGTAAATCAGGAAGTGCACAAAGAGGAGAAGTAATAGGAACAGCAACTGATGATGTAAATATAGTAATGTTTGATATTGATAAATCTCTAATAGAAGATTTAGAAAAATATATGACTCAAAAACATAATAAAGCATATGAAGTAGCAATGAAAGAAAAGAAAATTAAAGAATCTGAACAACGTATGGGTATAGATATATATGCAGATGGAATTGGTAGTACCGGTGGAAGCAGAGTAGGAGGAATTGGAGTAGGCGGAAGCTGTAGCTTTATATCAGATGGTAAATGGTCATATAATGAATCAGATTTTGATATATTATGTGCTATTACAAGAGCAGAATCTGGAGAAAATAGCAGAGAATATATAAATGTAATAACTACAGCTTGTAATAGAGCTGATAGAGGATTATATGGTATAAATGATCCATTAAGGCAATATACTAGAAATATGCAATTTACTGTATATGGAACATATGAAAATGGAAATTATGGAAGAGGATCATATATGCAGTATTTAAATCATAATTATAGTAGTGAAGTAGAAAGTGCAGTAAGACAAGCATTAAATGGATACAGAAGTCACAGATATTTAAGTTATAGATCTGCTAATAGTGATCCTACTGGAAGAGTACAATTAGTACCAGGTGGAAATAGATATTTTAATGAAATGAGTTAATAAATTTAAAAATAAATATTAAAGGAGATATATTAATGAGAAAATTTTTGATAATAATTATAGTATTATTAATAATTTTAATAATAGGACAAGCAGTGTATTATAAAATTAATCAAGCTAACGATATATCTTCTTTAAATTTTTATAATGAACAAATGGAAGAAACAGAAGTAGATAGATTATATATTTTGGGAATGTCAGTTTTATATAATGATGATAATTATAAACCTAAAATTAGTTTTGAAAATTTGGAAAATAAATTTTATACATTTATATCTATAAATGTTCCAAAAATTACTGAAAATATAGAAGAAAAAACTATAGAACAAATAAAACAATATTATAATGAGAACGTTGAAGAGATTAATTCAATGTATATATATAATGAGGATGACTTTGTAATGATAGCAAAACAATTGCAAAATATATTTAATACAAGTGACAATGATATATATGATTATTATATAGATACAGATAATATTAAAAAAACAGAAGATGGTTTAATAAGTTTTTTAGTTAATTTTGTATATGAAAATGATGAAAAATTACAAGTAGTATATACAATATCAGAGAATAATGAAAACATAAAAATTTCAAGTGGATTAGGATTAAATGAGCAATTTGAAACATATACAGGAGATGTAACAAAACAAGAAGTATTAGAGAAAATAGATTTATTTATTTCTAATATAGAAAATATAAGATTAAATACAACATTAAAAACAGAAAATGCAAGAAGGCAGTATTATGATTTGAATAAAGAAGAACTAGAAAAAATAGGTATTACAACACAAGATGATTTTATACAATTAGTATTACACATAAATTCAATGAGCTGGAATTATACAGACTTAAAATTTGAAAATTATGAGCTAAATTTGCAAGATGCAATTCAAGAAGAATATTATTATAGTTTTGAAGTAATAATTCATTATAATCATGAAAGTAAATTAAACTTAAAAATAAGTATTAGAAATCAAAGTAATATAGAACCTAATATTAAAATTTCAAGTTATGAAAGAGAGTAAAAAATGGATAAAAAATTAATAAATTTATTATTAATAATAGTGATACTTATTTTGTTAGCAATAAATATAAAAATCTATATAAATAATAATAAAGATGAAGAAAGCAATTCTATGCAAAATATACATGTAGAAAATAATGTTCAAAATATTCAAGAAGAAAAAGATATTAATAATACAATAACAAATAAAGTTAGTGAAATGACAGAAAGAAGTAGGATGCAAAGCTATTTTGGAACGTTTATTAAATATATTGAACAAAAAGAATATGAAAGTGCTTATAATTTATTAAATGAAAGCTTTAAAAATAATTATTTTACAACATTAGAAGAATTTGAAAATTATGTACAAAAATATCCTAAAAATATAGTTGTAGATTATAAGAATATAGATAGGCAAGGAGAATTGTATGTCTTAGAGGTTGAAATTAAAGATGTGTTTGACAGTACTATAGAACCAATTACTCAGAGAGTTGTAGTAAGAGAATTAGGAGCAAATGAATTTACATTATCATTTCAAGTAGAATAGGAGAAAGATATGAATTTTAATTCAAAAGTAACAATAGCTTTGCGAAAATTTTTCAAAAAGTATGGAAGAATAATTTTAGTAGTATTTGTTATTTGGTTAATTATTTTCTTAATAAATCAGTATTTGAAAAAAATGCCTAAACAGTCATCAATGCTAAACACTTATACACCTGATAGCCCAATTATTGAAAAGGGAGGAAGTGTTCCAAAAAGATATATAGAAAATATAAATTTAACAGTAGAAAAATATTTTAATTATTGTAATGATAAAAATTATGAACAAGCATTTAACTTATTAACTGATGATTGCAAATCATATGTATATGATAATGATATATCAATATTTCAGCAGTATGTAGATAATATATTTAATACAAAGAAAATATATAATTTACAAAATTATTCTAACGTAGATGGAACATATATTTATGATATGATGATTTTAGATGATATAGAGGCAACAGGAACTACAGGAGGATATGAACCTTATAAGGAAAAAATCGCATTAAAAAGAATTGATGATGGTTTTAAAATATCAAATCAAGGATATATTGAAAATAAAGATTGTAATGTAGTATCTGAAGATGAAAATATTAAAATTACGATAAAATCAAAGGACATAAGTTATAGAAAAGAAGGATATAACGTAACTTTAACAAATAAAACAGATAGATATATTGTGATATTAGATAATACAATAAGAGAAGAAATTACTTTAAATTTGGGAGACCAAAAAAGAAAAGTAACAAACTATTCTAATGCATCACTTATACTAAATCCAGGAGAAACAAAAAATGAAGTTTTTATATTTGATAAATTTTATGATGATCAAAAAAATCCTCAAGAAATTTCTTTAGAAAATGTAAGAATTTTAGAAAATTATGGAATTGATGTAGAAAACACAGTTGATAATGCCAACAGAATGTATAGTTTTAATATTTCATTAAAATAAAAATCATAAAACTACCTAAGTAACATATAATTTGTTAGGTAGTTTTATTTTTTATTTAGGAGAATTAATATGAATTTTATGTTAAGATTTATAAAATGTAAAATATTAATTTGTTCATTATTAATATTATCATTTATTGTTAAAGCACCAATTTCTATTGCAAATACAGAAGATGATGAAGAAGTTATTTTTTATCAAAATATTTTACAAGAAATAGAAAGCGAAAATAATATTCTTGCAAGTAATGAAAATGAAAAACCGACTATTAATTCTAGAAGATACATAATTTATGATAGAAATTCTAAAACATCAATTTATGGAAAAGATGAGAATAAACAAACAGCTATGGCATCAACAACTAAAATTATGACAGCTACTGTTGTATTAGAAAATTGTAAAGATTTAAACGAAATGGTTACAATAAGTTCTAAAGCAGCAGGAACAGGAGGTTCTACATTAGGAATAAACTCAAATGATAAAATAAGTGTTATTGATTTATTATATGGTTTGATGTTAAGGTCAGGAAATGATACAGCTGTTGCACTTGCAGAATATATTGGAGGAAGTGTTGAAGGTTTTGCAAAATTAATGAATAACAAAGCAAAAGAAATAGGGTTAAAAAATACTAATTTTGTGACACCTCATGGTTTAGATGATCCAAATCATTATACAACTGCATATGAATTAGCTTATTTTACTGATTATGCATTAAAAAATGAAAAATTTGCTGAGATAGTAAAAACTCAATATAAAACAATATCTATAAATGGAATACCAAGAGAAATTAAAAATACAAATGAACTTCTTTTATCAAATGTAGAAGGGGTTTATGGAGTAAAAACTGGTTTTACCAATAATGCCGGAAGATGCTTAGTTACATCTGTAAAAAGAAATAATATGGATTTAATAATAGTAGTTTTAGGTGCAGACACAAGAAAAGATAGAGCAAAAGATAGTATAAAATTAATAAATTATGCATATAAAAAATATAGATTAGAAAATATAGAAGACTGCGTTAATAAAGAATTTGAAAATTGGAAACAAATAAATGAAAATAGAATTTATATAAACAAAGGAAGATGTGGAATAGAGCTAGAAATAGGAGAGATAGAAACAAAAAAAATTATAACAGATAAAGAGTTGAATTTAGAGATTAATGCATTAAATTATTTAGAAGCTCCAGTAGAAAAAGGATTTAAAGTTGGTTCAATATTAGTAAAAAATGGGGAAGAATTATTAGAAGAAATTGATATAATTGTTTCTAAAACAGTTGAAAAAAGAAATATATTAGATTATTTTTATATTTTCTCGAAATTGCTAATTTCCTAACCAATATATCTTGACAATACGATAAAATTTTGTTATCATTATAATTGCTTTTGACTGGTAGCAATTATATGCGGGAATAGCTCAGTTGATAGAGCGTCGCCTTGCCAAGGCGAAGGTCACGGGTTTGAGCCCCGCT
>CANQMY010000002.1 GCA_947625075.1 uncultured Clostridia bacterium | reverse complement strand
CAGTAGAAGAGTTAGTAAGTCCCATAATAAATCCTCCTTAACTAAAGTGTATGATAGAGACTAGTACTAAATAACATTCATTTAGAAATAAAAGTAAAAATATATGAAGAAATATAATATTCTATTTAGCTCAAAAAAAAAGATGCTAGCAAGGTATACTTGTACTTTGCAAGCATTTTTTATTTTTTCTAAAAATTTTTTTAAAAATCTATTGACAAATTAAAAGATAAATATTAAAATAAAAATCGAACAGAAGTTTTAAGAACAAATATACGAAAATAAAAAATAAATCAACTTCACAAAAGTAAGTTACAGAGCACGAAAGGAGATATTAATTATGAAAACAATTAAATATCAAAATAAAACAATAGCATATACAGTAAGCAAAGCAAAGGTTAAAAATTTTTATATATCAATACAAAATGGTGAAGTTGTTATAAAAGCACCTTGGTATGCAACAGGAAATCAAATTCAATCAATAGTTGAAGAAAAAAGAGATTGGATAATGCGTAAACTTGAAGAATATAAGGTATCTCCTAGAAAGGCAAAAGAATATGCAGATGGAGAAAGATTCCAAATATTAGGAGAAAGTTATTGCTTAAATACATATTACAAGGATATAAATAATGCTATTCTAAATGTAGAAGATGGAAAGATAGTAATAATCTTACCTTTAAGATTAGCAGAGCAAGACAATACAGAACAAATCAAAAAAATGATAGACAAAATGTATTATATGATTGCAGAAAAAGAAGTAGAGCAAGCATTTGAAAAAATAAGAAAAATGGTAGGATTAGCACCAGAAGAATATAGAATAAGAAAAGTAAAATCAGTATGGGGTAGTTGTTCATCAAATAAAAAGATAACAATAAATCAAAATTTAATGATGTATAGCAGAAAAGCATTAGAATATGTTGTATTACATGAAACATGTCATTTAAAATATATGAATCATTCAAAAAAATTCTGGAATATGGTAGCATATTATATGCCTGATTATAAAGAAGCAGAAAAAGAATTAAAAAAATAACCTCAAAAATAAGAGTTATACTTAAATAAATTTAATAAAAATTTATTTAATAGCATAACTCTTATTTCTATTCTATAAGATCTTCTAAAAATATATTTTTAGCTTCCTCTTTTCTAATTGCAATTATACTACCTCTGAATTCATAAGCAATAGGATCTCCTAATGGTGAACCAAAAATAGCAGTTATGGGCGTATTTTTTACTAAACCTAAATCAAATAATCTTCTTTGTAAAATTCCGAGTGCATTCAATTTTTCTTATTTTTCCAGTATGATTTAATGGTAATTTATCTAAACTAAACATGTAGGAACCTCTGTATTTAATAAATATTTTATTATAAAATCGTAAATTGAAATTATAAATTATAATATATAATATGCGATTATTGACATAATTGTTATAATGAAATAAAATACAAATTAATATTGTGAAATTTAAGGAGGAATAATTAAATGGAAAAAATGAGAGGATTTGAAGTAGCAAATGGATGGCAAGATAAAAATATAAATTTACCGATTAGAAAAACAGCTAAATCTGCAGCATATGATATAGAGGCAGCAGAAGATACTATAATTCCAAGTTTTAAATTAGGACAAAAACCTACACTAATACCAACAGGATTAAAAGCTTATATGCAAAGTGATGAAGTGCTTATGTTATTTCCAAGAAGTTCAGGACCTAAAAAGCAAGGGATAATGTTTCCACATAGTGTAGGAATAATTGATGCAGACTATTATGGAAATATAGATAATGATGGACATATTATGGTTCAATGTATAAATATAAAAGATGAAGATGTATTAATAAAAAAAGGAGAAGCTGTTGCACAAGCAATTTTTCAAAAGTTTTTAATTGTAGATAATGATAATGCAAAGGGAGATAGAATAGGTGGATTTGGATCTACAAATAAATAAGTAAATTTAGTGTTTTATAATTTAGAAATAAGATAAATTTAATTTTTAAAATTTATCTTATTTTTTATGTGTTAAAACAGGCTTATATAAAAGAAATTAAAGAAAAAATTAATAAAAAAAACTTTACTTATTATAAAAAATATGCTATAATTGAGATGTGGTAAAAGAGGAGAATTATATCTTTTTATATGCCAAGACTGGAAAGGAGAGTACATAAAATGTTTAATGTTGGTGACAATATAGTGTATCCAATGCATGGAGCAGGTACAATAGATAGCATTGAAGAAAAAGAAATACTAGGAGAAAAACAACAGTATTATGTAATAAAAATGCCAGGAGAAGTTATGGTAATGGTTCCTACTGCTAAAGCTGAGTCTATGGGAGTAAGAAGTATTATTGATAGTAAAAAAGCGGGAGAAGTACTAAAGTTATTAGAACAAGATGAAACAGAAATGTCTGATAATTGGAATAAACGATATAGAGATAATTTAGATAAAATGAAAACAGGAGATATATATAAAGTAGCTGATGTTGTTAGAAACTTGAGTTTTAAACAAAAAGAAAAAGGCACATTATCTACTGGAGAAAAGAAAATGTTAAATAATGCTAAGTTAATTTTAGTTAGTGAGTTAGTATTAGCAGAACATGCTTCTAAAGATGAAATTGAAAAATTAGTAGATAATAAAATCGATATGTCATATAAGGAATTTAGAGTTCCAACTGAAGCTAAAATTGATTTACAACAAAGTGCAGTTAGTAAATTTATTCCTTTTGATAATACTGGAAATACAAATTTATAAGTTATATTGTTATTAATATTCAATAAGTGAAAATTACAAAAAAAGATACTTTATGTATCTTTTTTTAATGTTATGATATTAGGTTATGTAAAGTAAATTATTTACATAATTAAAATTTTAAGAAGGATTTAACTCTTATTTGTCGAATATTATATATATGAGAAGAGAAAGGTAGAATTATGGTACGATATAGTGATGAATTATTAGACGAAATTAAAAGTCGTAATGATATAGTAGATGTTGTATCACAATATGTAACATTAAAAAGAAAAGGTAGAAATTTTTTTGGAATTTGTCCTTTTCATAATGAAAAATCTCCATCTTTTTCTGTTTCTCCAGATAAGCAAATATTTCATTGTTTTGGATGTGGAGTAGGAGGTAATGTATTTCACTTTATAAGTAAAATAGAAAATATAAGTTTTATAGAGAGTATACAAATGTTAGCAGAAAGAGCTAATATCAATCTTCCTAAATCATCAAGTGTAGAAGATGAAAAAACAGCAAACCTTAAAGCAAAAGTATATGAAATAAACAAATTATCTGCTGAATTTTATCATAAGAAATTGTACATGCCAACATCAAAAATTGCCCAAGAATACATAAAAAAGAGAAAATTAGACAATAATACACTAAAGTCGTTCTTAATTGGGTATGCAGGAGATAATAATGAACTCTTTAATTATCTTAAATCAAAAGGATTTGGAGAAGAAGAGTTACTAGCATCAAGTCTAATTGGAAAAACAGAAAGTGGCAGATTTTATGATAAATTTAAACATAGAATAATGTTTCCTATTCAAGATGTTAGAAATAGAGTTATAGCATTTGGCGGAAGAGTATTAGATGATAGTAAGCCTAAATATATTAATTCTCCAGAGAATATTGTTTATAGTAAAGGTAGAAATTTATTTGGATTAAATGTAGCTAAATCTAAACAGACAGGAATGCTAAAGCGAATATTAATAGTTGAAGGATATATGGATGTAATATCTCTTCATCAAAGAGGAATTACAAATGTTGTTGCATCATTAGGAACTGCCTTAACTGATGCACAAGGAAGACTGTTAAGAAAAAATAGTGAGCAAGTAATTTTGGGATATGATGCTGATGGAGCAGGTCAAACAGCTATTATGAGAGGAATGGACATTCTAAAAAATATGGGAATAGACATTAGAGTATTGCAAATAGCTGGTGCAAAAGACCCAGACGAATTTGTTATAAAATATGGACCAGAAAAGTTTGTAAAATGTATGGATAATGCAATTTCTATAACTGAATATAAAGTAAAAAATTTAATAAAAAATCTTAATCTTGAAAACACTAGTGATAAAATTAAATTTTTAAATGAAACTGCAAAAATATTATCAGAAATTGAAAACTCAATGGAAAGAGAAATTTATATTGATAAAATAGCAAGAACATATGGTATTTCAAAAAATTCAATTGAAGCTGAAATAAATAAAAAGTTGTATAATGGAAAAACTAGTGAAAAGATTTTAGAAAAAAGAACAGTTACTGTAAATAAAAAAAGTGAAGAAAAAGTGGATGTAGCAACTCAAAAAAGAGAGCAAATGCTTATATATTTATTAATTAATTATAGTAACAAAAGTTATAAAAAAATAAAAGAAACAGTAGATTTAAATTGTATTAAAATTGAAAAAAATAAACAAATTTTAAGTACATTATTTGAAAAATTAGAAGAAAATTCTAGTTTAGAAAATGTGATAGATTGGTTTTCTGATGAAGAAATTGTAAGTTACATAACTGGAATTTTAGCAGATGATTTTGAAATCACTGATATTGATAAAGCTATTGAAGATATTGAGAATATATATTTAAAAGAAAGAAAAAATGCAAGAAAAAATGAAATAATAAGACTACTAGATAATAAAAATAATTTATCTGCAGATGAAGCATATAGATTAGAAAATGAATTAAATAACATAATTATAGAATTAGCTAGGATGAAATAGGAGGTAAAAATGAAAAAAACAGATAGTGTTAAAGATGTTATTAATTTAATTGATAATGCCCGTATTGCAAAAAGAAAACAAGAAGGAAAGGATGCAACTGATAATAGTATGAATACTGGAGCAAATGAAGGAAAAATGTTAAAAATAAAGAGTATTAGAATAGCTAATAAAAATTTAGCAAGAAGAAAAAAGAATACAGAAAAAGAAGATTCCCTAGCTAAAATTAAGCCTTCTAAAATAGAAAATAAATCAGAAAAAGAAAAGAAATCTAAGAAAAATGAAAAGCTTAGTGAAAAAAAATCAGAAAAGAAAGTATTATCTGAGAAAATTGAAACTATAAAAAAACAAAAAAAACAAGTTGAAGTTAAAAAAGAAGAAAAAGAATCAAAACAAGATAAAGAAGATTTAAAAAATAATGAAGCAGAAAAAAATGAGCAGTCTCAGGAAAAAAATAATTCAGAAGATCTTGAAAAAATAAAAAAAATAGTAGAAGGACTAAAAAAGAAGGGAAAAATAACTTACGAAGAATTAGCAACTCAACTAGAAAGTATTGATGCAGACAAAATAGAAAAGGTTTTTGAAGTATTTGAACAAATGGGAATAAACGTTGTAGGTGATGACTTAGAAGATATAGAACCTGATGCAGAAGACTTAGAAGAAGTTGAAGATATCTCTGTTGATGAACTAAATATGGATAATATGGAAGGCATTAACATTGATGATCCTGTTAGAATGTATTTAAGAGAAATCGGAAAAATTCCTTTATTAAATTATGATACAGAACTTGAACTAGCAAAGAAAATTCTTGATGGAGATGAAGAGGCAAAGAAAAAATTAACTGAATCAAACTTAAGATTAGTTGTAAGTATTGCAAAAAAATATGTAGGTAGAGGAATGCTATTTCTTGACTTGATACAAGAAGGAAATATGGGATTAATTAAAGCTGTTGATAAATTTGATTATACTAAGGGATTTAAATTTAGTACTTATGCAACATGGTGGATAAGACAAGCTATAACAAGAGCAATAGCAGATCAAGCAAGAACTATAAGAATACCTGTACACATGGTTGAAACAATAAATAAATTAATTCGTACATCAAGACATCTTTTGCAACAAAATGGTAGAGAACCTACTCCAGAAGAAATTGCAGAAGATATGGAAATACCAGTAGAAAAAGTACTTGAAATTCAAAAAATTGCACAAGACCCAGTATCATTAGAAACACCAATAGGAGAAGAAGATGATAGTCATTTAGGTGACTTTATACAAGATGATGATTCACCATCACCACAAGATGCAGCTTCTTATACAATGCTTAAAGAGCAATTAGAAGAAGTAATGAAAACTTTAACTCCAAGAGAAGCTAAAGTATTAAGACTTAGATTTGGTTTAGATGATGGAAAAGCACGTACACTTGAAGAGGTTGGAAAACAATTTAATGTAACACGTGAAAGAATTAGACAAATTGAAGCAAAAGCATTAAGAAAATTAAGACATCCAAGTAGAAGCAAGAAGTTAAAAGAATATATTTAAAAAGAAAATAAATTATAAAAAAGTCTTGTCAAACAAGGCTTTTTATGTTAAAATGAATATGCTTAAATTATTATTTTTAAGTAATCCTTGCTTATTTTGTAAAAATAGGCTATTAACCCACAAGGAGGTGAAGATAATGAATAAATACGAAAGTGTTATCATTATTAATCCATCTGTAGATGATGAAAAGGTAAAAGATCTTGAAAAAAGATTTACAGATTTGATTAATAAAGACGGTAAGCTTACAAAAATTGATGAATTAGGTAAGAAAAAACTTGCTTATGAAGTTAGAAAAAACAAAGAAGGAATTTATGTTGTTTTATATTTTGAAGCTAAACCTACTCTAATTGCAGAATTAGAGAGAAATTACAGAATAACTGATGAAGTTATTAAATTTATCGTTGTAAGAGTAGAAGAATAAATAGAAAAATTATTAGGGACTTTATTAAAAGAAAGGTAAGGTACTAAATATGAACAAAGTTATTTTAATGGGAAGATTAACAAGAGATCCAGAAGTTAGATATACACAAACAAATAATACATTAGTTGCTTCTTTTTCACTAGCTGTAAATAGAAGATTTACTAGAGAAGGGGATACTCAAACAGCAGATTTTATAAATATATCTGCATGGGCAAAAACAGGAGAATTTGTTAGTAAATATTTTAAAAAGGGACAACAAGTTGCAGTAGTAGGAAGAATTCAAACAAGAAGTTGGGAAGATGCACAAGGTCAAAAAAGATATGCAACAGATGTTGTAGCAGAAGAAGTTTATTTTGCAGATAGCAAAAGATCAGATAGTGATGCAAGCAACTTTGATGATACATTTGGTTCAGATGCATCTAGCGAAAATGGAGGCAATACTTCAGATTTTGAAGTATCATCAGGAGATGACTTACCATTTTAAGTTTAAACAAAAAGGAGGTAAAATCAATGGCAGACAAGAAAAATAATAGAAGAAATAATAATAAAGATTATGATGATGATTATAAAATAAGAAAAATTAGAAAAAAAGCATGCCCACTTTGTAGTGACAAAAATTTTGTTTTAGATTATAAAAATCCAGAACAATTAAAGAAATTTGTTAATGAAAGAGGCAAAATTCATCCAAGAAGAACAACGGGTGCATGTGCAAAACATCAAAGAGATATAACTACAGCTGTAAATAGATGTAGACATATTGCAATGTTACCATATTCACAAGATTAATTTTAAATTGCCATCAATTTTGGCAAAAAGGTAATTATCAACAATAAAACGAGCTGTAATCAAAATAAAATAGATTACAGCTCTTAATTAAATTTATAAATTTATTTAGAAAGCGAATAATATGAAGAAAAAATTTTATATAATTTTAATAATAGTAGTTCTAATAATAGGAATTATTATTGCAAATTTTAATAAAAAAATTGAAAAAAAAGACAATGATTTTAAAATTTTAACTTCTTTTTATCCTATATATATAATGACTCTAAATATAACAGAAGGTGCTAAAAATATAAAAGTTGATAATATGGCAGAAAGTAATACAGGGTGTATTCATGATTATACACTAAATACAGCAGATTTAAAAAAGTTTGAAAATTCAAATATTTTTATAGAAAATGGAAAAGATTTAGAGCAATTTACTGAAAATATTAAAGAGCTTTATCCAAATGTTGAGATTATTGATAGTGCAGAAAATATTGAAAAATTAATAGAAAGCGAAGAAGAGAAAAATCCACATATATGGCTTTCTATTGATAATTATATTTCGCAAGTAAATACTATTGCTGAAAAGCTTTCTAAAATAGATTTAGAAAACAAAGATATATATATAGAAAACAGCAATAATTATATAAACAAATTAAGAAATCTAAATGATAAGTTTGAAATTTTAAGAGATATAAACAATAAAAAAGCAGTATGTTTAAACGAAGCTTTAGAATATTTATTAGAGGATTTAAAAATTAATGCTTTTTCAATTAGTACAGACCACGAGCAATCTGCACTTTCAGCAGAAACAATAAAGAAAATAATAGATAAAATGAAAGAAGAAAATATTAAGGTAATATTTATTGATAAAGAAGATAATAAAAATATAGCAACTACATTATCAAATGAAACTGGAGCAAAGGTAGTTACTTTGAATTCAGCGATGAATGGTGAAAATAATAAAGATGAATATTTAAATATAATGACGGAAAATTTAGAAGTTTTAAAGAATGTAGAATTTTAACAATTAGAGTTTGCAAATAAAATAATAAAATTTTATAAAGGAAAGAATAAATATGGAAGCATGTGGATTACATTGTACAAAAATAAAAAACATATCTGTAAAGATTGAAAATCAAATAATATTAAAAGATGTTACTTTTGATGTGCATTGTGGAGAATTAACAATGATAATAGGCAGAAATGGAGCAGGAAAATCTACTTTATTAAAAGCTTTGCTAAACGAAATAGAACACAAAGGAAAAGTAGAATTTTTTGATATGAAGGAAAATAAAAATAAAAAAATAAAAATTGGATATGTTCCACAAAATTTAAATGTTGAAAGGAATATGCCAACTAGTGTATATGATATGTTTGCATCTTATATATCAGATAAGCCAGTATTTTTTAGGAAAAACAAAGATTTATATGAAAAAATTAAAGAAAATCTAAAAATATTTGGAGCAGAAAAACTAATTGATCATAGAGTTGGAAATTTGTCAGGAGGAGAACTTCAAAGAATATTACTTTCTATAGCAACATATCCGATACCAAATTTACTAATACTAGATGAACCTGTATCAGGAGTAGATAGAAATGGAACAAAAGACTTTTATGAAATACTATCAGAATTGAAAAATAAATATGATATGTCAATAATTTTAGTATCACATGATTTAGAACTTGTAAGAAAATTTGCTGATAAAGTTATTTTATTAGATAAAGAAGTAAAAAAGCAAGGAACAGCAAAAGAGGTTTTTGAAAGTAAAGAATTTATAGAAAGTTTTGGAAATATATAAGATTTTAATTTTTTATAAGAAAGGATTTTAAGTTATTATATAACTAAAAATAAAAATGGAAGTAATTTATAATATTTTAGAAACAATAATACCATT
This sequence comes from uncultured Clostridia bacterium, assembly GCA_947625075.1. Classification (GTDB taxonomy): domain Bacteria; phylum Bacillota; class Clostridia; order TANB77; family CAG-508; genus CAG-793. The sequence continues at coordinate 21,919 of CANQMY010000002.1, read as the reverse complement.
AGATTTTATGGAATATACATTTATGAAAAATGCATTTTTAGCGGTTTTATTAGTATCACCTATTTTTGCAATATTGGGAACAATGATAGTTAATAATAAAATGGCATTTTTCTCTGATGCACTAGGACATTCTGCACTAACAGGAATAGCAATAGGAATGTTATTAGGAATAAGTAATATGAATATATCAATGATAATATTTGCTGTAATATTTGCATTGTTATTAAATTTAGTAAAAAATAGAACAAGCTATGGGGCAGATACAATAATTAGTGTTTTTTCTTCAATAGCAATAGCATTAGGACTTGCTATTTTGGCACAAAGTGGAAGTTTTAATAAATATTCGAGTTATTTAGTAGGAGATATATTAAGCATTTCAAAAACAGAAATTATATATTTATTTATTGCATTTATATTAGTATTTATCTTTTGGAGTAAGGTATTTAATAAATTAAATGCAATAAGTATAAATCCAATGCTTGCGAGATCAAAGGGAATAAATGTAAAATTAATAGATAATGTATTTGCAATTATAATTGCTATAATGGTAATGATTTCAATAAGATGGATAGGAATATTACTTATAAATTCAATGATGATACTTCCAGCTGCATCTAGTAGAAATATAACAAAAAACATGAGAAGCTATCATGCATGTTCAATTATATTTGCTCTATTTTCTGGAATCTTAGGATTAATTATATCTTATTATACAAATATTCCTACTGGACCTATGATAGTAATTTTATCAGGAATGATATATTTTATAACTTTTGGAACAAGAAAATTAGTAAATAAATAGAATTAATTATACAGGAGAAGTCCCCTAAAGAAATCTTCAGGGGACTTTTTATTAGTTTATGGAATTTACAATTACATTTCTATGTTGCCATAAGCAACAAGAAACCTGATAGGGGCATTCACGACAACCAAAATATGCTCCTATTTTTGTGGGACACGAGTACTTTAGGAGTGTGCACTCATCAGTCGGAAATTTAAGTTTTGATCTGCTTAAAAATTCTTCTATGATGCTTTTGCGGTTTCTTGCTTTTTTCCCTAACTCAGAAAAATCCAGAACTATGATCTCTTGACACAAGAGATCATTAGTTACTCCTGAAGTTGTCAAGTACCCTCTAGGGGTTTTTAAAATGTACCGAGTACTACCCATAAGACTTAAGACCTCCTTATATTTCACCAAAAGGTAATATTGTAAAAAAATGCAACGCATCTTATTTATTATATCATAAATTATATTAATTTTCAAGTAAAACAATTACTAATTTTTAGAAAATATAATAATTAAAATTTATAAGTTGACATACAAAAAATAAAACAATATAATTACTTCAAAAAAGGAAAGAGATTATGAATAAAAAGAGAGTTGATAGAAAGATATATAATACTAAAAGTGCAAGAAAAAATCATTCAAAAGATGAAAAAAAGCAGAAAAAAGGAAGTAAAGTAAAAGCAATAATTTTTTTTATAATTATTATTGCATTAATTATAATGGGAATATTTTTGTATACAAATAGAACTGAACCATCATTAGCTTTAAAAGAATATTTTAATTTGTTAGCTAATAAAGAATATGAAGCAATGTATGATTTAGTTATAACAGAAACATCTAAAGAAGATTTTGTAACTAGATTAAAAAATATTTATGAGGGTATTGAAGCTAATGATATTTCAATAACTATAGCAACAAATTCAACTAATGAAGAAAATAAAGAACTAATAAATATAACATATACGAATTCGATGAAAACAATGGCAGGAAATACGAATTTTCTTAATACAGCTAAGATGAAGTTAGTTGATGGAAAATATAAAATTATATGGGATTCTTCAATGATATATCCAGATCTTGAAGATAATCAAAAAATACGAGTAAACACAATTACTCATACAAGAGGGACAATTTATGATAAAAATGGAATAGCATTAGCAAAAGATGGATCAATTTATCAAGTTGGTTTGGTACCAGGAAAAATGAATGAAACTACTGATTTGAACAAAATAGCTACTATTTTAAATATATCAGTACAAACAATTCAAAATAGTTTAAATGCTTCTTATGTAAAGGAAGATACTTTTGTTCCGCTAAGAAATATATCGAGAGAAGAACAAGATAAAAAAAATCAACTATTACAAATTAAAGGTATAATGATATCTGACCTAAATGCGAGAGTTTATCCATATAAAAGAGCTACTTCAATTTTAACTGGATATGTACAAAATAAAGAAGGAAAAACAGGACTAGAATATGCATATAATGATTTATTAAAAGGTGAAGATGGCGTAGAAATTTATATCATAGATGAAAATGGAACGAAAGTAAAAAGTGTCCAATCTAAAGAGGTAAAAAATGGAGAGGATGTAAAGTTAACAATAGATATAAATATTCAAAATAAAATATATGAACAATTTAAAGATGATGAAGGTGCGGCAGTTGCTATTAATTATAATACAGGGGAAATTCTTGCTTTAGTTAGTACACCTTCATATGATGCAAATGATTTTAGTATAGGAATAACTGATGATGAATGGGAAAAACTCCAAAAAGATGAAAAGAAACCAATGTTTAATAAGTATTTAGCAACTTATGCACCAGGTTCATCATTTAAACCAATAGTGGGTGCAATTGGTTTAGCAACTAACAGTTTTACTGCTGATGAAGATTTTGGAAGAAGCGGAACTAAATGGCAAAAGGATAGTTCATGGAAAGATCTATATATAACTACTTTAGAAACTTATACTGGAGATGCAAATTTACAAAATGCATTAGTATATTCAGATAACATATATTTTGCAAAAGCAGCATTAAAAATAGGAAAATCAAATTTAATGGAAAATTTAGATAAATTAGGTTTTAACAAAAAGATACAATTTATTCAAGATGTATCAATATCTACTTATGGAAATATGGATAGTGAAGCAGCATTAGCTAATTCAGGATATGGCCAAAGCGAAATATTAGTAAATCCTATACATATAGCAAGTATCTATTCAGCTTTTGCAAATGGAGGAAATATGGTTCTTCCATATATAAAACAAGAATTAGGGGAAGATTCTAATCCGGTAAGTAAAATTTATATAGAAAATGTGTTTTCAAATAGAATAACAAATATAATAAAAGAGGATTTAATTCAGGTTGTTGAAAAAGGCACAGCAAAAGATTGCAAAATTGAAGGAAAAGTATTAGCTGGAAAAACAGGAACAGCTGAAATAAAGCAGTCTCAATCAGATACAAATGGTACAGAAATAGGATGGTTTAATTGTTTTGATGAAGATGGTATGTTAATAGTCAATATGGTGCAAAATGTGAAAGACCTAGGTGGAAGCCATTATGTAGTAAAAAAAGTTAGAAATATTTTTGAGTAATGAGTAGAGTTTAAAAAATATTTTTGAAAGGAATGTTTTTATATGGGAAAAGTAATATGGAAACCTGGTACATTTGAATATCCAATTCCAGCAGTAATGGTAAGTTTAGGAGATATGGAAAAATCTAATATTATTACTGTAGCTTGGACTGGTATAATAAATAGTGATCCTGCAATGGTTTATATTTCTATAAGAAAAACAAGATATTCTTATAATATAATAAAGGAAAAACAAGAATTTGCTATAAATTTAACAACAAAAAATTTAGCATATGCAACAGACTGGTGTGGTGTAAAAAGTGGAGCAAATGTGGATAAATTTAAGGAAATGCACTTAACAAAACAAAAAGCAAAGTTTATAAAATGTCCACTAATTAAAGAAAGTCCGGTATCAATAGAATGTGAAGTAGAAAATATAATAGAATTAGGAAGTCATACAATGTTTGTAGCAAAAGTATTGTCTATTGATGCTGATGAAGAGTATATAGATGAAAAAGGTGCATTTGATATTTCAAAATGTAAATTAATGGCATATGCAAATGGTGGGTACTATGAATTAGGAAGAAAAATAGGTAAATTTGGTTATTCAGTACAAAAAAATAAAAAGAAATTAAGAAAATAAATTAAAAAATTTAATAAAAAGGAATATTTCTATGCAGTAGAAATGTTCCTTTTTATATTTTGGCAATTATTCAGCATTAGCAAATTTTTGCTTAGTTTGATCAATTTTAGTTTGTTCTGCTTCTTCTGTTTTATACCATCCTTTTTCAGACATTAAGTTATATAATTTATTTTGTATATTTAATGATTCTTCTAATGCACATTGAAATGCCTCATGAACTTCTGCTGTTGTTGATTCAAGTGTTCCATGAAGATATAAATCACATACACCTTTAATTACTAATAATTCATTTTCCATTAAATCTCTGTCTTCCATAAAAATCTTTCCTTTCTTGTATGCTATATACATACATATCTTCTTATAATAATTTCAAAAATTTGTCATAAATTTCAGCATGTTTTTTCTCTAATTCTCCAATATAAGAAGCTAAAGCTACATCTTGTAATTTAGCAGATGTTTTAACTGAACATGATTTCATAAATTTTTCATGTCCTAAAGCATCTTCAACATATAAAAGTTCTTTACTTGTCATTTTCATCACCACCTAAAAGTAATATTTCCAAAATAAGTTAAAATATTCATAAAAAAAATCTTTTTGTATTAAAAATATTGACATGAAATTTTAGTAATGTTATAAGTTTTATAAAAGAAAATAAAAAATTTGTATAAAAAACACTTTTTAGATAAATTTATGGAGGAGATACATATGTTAAAAAAAATTTTTATGATTTTAGTTATAAGCATATTAATAGTTGGAATGTGTGGCAGTGTAAATGCTACAGAATTAAAAACAGAGTTAGATGTAATACAAAAAGCAAGTGAAACAAAATATTTAGAAAATGATCAAGGATTTATATCTAAAACAATAATAGATACAAATAAAGATACAGGAGAAGTCACAGTAGAACTTAAGGTATCTAATACTGCGAAAGAAATAGAAAATGAAACAAGTACAGAAGCATTCATAGTAGTAGACAATTCGCTATCTATGGATTATGTAACAACTTCTAAAGAAAGTAGAAAAAAATTAGTTTTAGACAGTGCTTCAAAACTAGTAGAATCAATATTTGATATTTCAAAAAATATAAAATTAGGTTTAATAGATTTTCATGGGGCAAAAGGTGGTTTATTTGGTGAGTCAGCTAGTATTAATAATGCTTCAGTTAGACAAAAATTGACTAATAATAAAAGTGATATACTTACTGCGATAAATATGCAATTAGAAAGAGAGACTGCATCAGGTACTAATATACAAGCAGGGTTAAAAACAGCAGAAAAAAATTTTTCTAGTAAAGCAGGAAATAAAGTTATAATTTTATTAACAGATGGAGTGCCAAATTCAGATATTAATGGTAATTATGATTTTGGCAATAATTTAAGTAGTGAAAAAAATTCTGCTATACAAGAAACTACAAAACAAACTTTGAATGATTTAAAATCAAAAGGAATATATGTAATTACAATGCTTACTGGAATGGATGAAACTGATAGAGATACAGAAGGAAATGAAATATTTGATAATGAAAGTGATTCACTAGAAAATAATTTAAAAGCAGCACAGAAAGTATTTGGAACAGAAGAAAATCCAACTGCAGATAAATATTATTTAGTTAAAAGTGCTGATATAAATAGTGTTATTACTAATGACATTCTTAAAGATGTAACAAGTAAAGTAAGAAATCAAATAAATGAAGTAAAAGTAGTTGATTATTTTCCAGAAGATATAACAGAAAATTTTGAATTTTCTTATGTAGGAAATCCAAGTATAGGAGATGTTACAAAAAACATTGATACCGAAAGTAATACAATAGATTGGAATATAGGAACTTTGAAGGGTGATGAAGTTGCAACATTAAAATATAAGCTAAAAATTAAGGATATGAAAAATAAAGAATTATTAAATAAAACAATTTCTACAAATGAAAAAGTAGTATTAACATATAAAGACAAAGATAGTAAAGATTATACAGTTACATTAACAAGCAGTCCTAAAATACAGTTATCAGAAGTAAAAGAAAATCTAACTGCTACAATAAGTTATAATCCTTCTAATAATACAACTGGAAAAGTAGTTGCAACCATAAAAACTAACAAAAAGGTAAATAAAGTGGAAGGATGGACATTATCTAATGATGGAAAAACACTTACAAAAACATATTCTACTAATGCAACAGAAAATGTACACTTAGTTGATTTAGATGGAATGACAAAAGATGTAGAAGTAAAAATTACTAATATAACATCTACAGAACAAAAAGATACTACTTCTGCTAGTGGAGTATTACCACAAACAGGAACAAATATAACTATTTCAATATCGATTGCTACTACAATAATATTAATTGCGATAATTTTATATAAAAAATATAATGATTATAAAGATATAAAATAAAAAAATAAAGTGACTTACATAAGTTAATGTAAGTCATTTTTTTATTGTAAAAACAATTTTATGAAAAAACTAAAAATGCGAAGTAGCAATTTTTAGTTTTTGAGGTGTGGGGGGTGTCCCTGCCACACAGACACTTTTAGCGAGTAGTGTAAAAAAATGTCATAATGTATTACAATATAATGTAAAAATACAATGGTAGCAGAGGTATTTTTTATATGTGAGTTATTACTAAATAGCTACCAAAGTATTTTTACTTGTATTACTTATTACGATATCCAAGCATTGCTTGTGAATATATTATCACTTCTGATAAACAATTTTTTGAAGAATCAGGCGTAGAAGAATCAAAGAGATATTTTGCAACAGTATATCAATTTGTAGTTGTATATAAATTTACAGTCCTATATATAAAGCTAAGCGAAATCCAACGCCGACACCAGAAACAGACGGATTGTAGTTGTATCGAGCAGATACTGGACTACTAGAACCACTATTGTTGTAATGGCCACCTCTGACAACTCGACTATCGTTGTTTTGAGCTTCCATTGTCCATTCCCATATATTTCCCGCCATATCATATATATTCTTTGTGCTATATTCAGTTGAAATTCCTGTTTTTGCTACTTTTCCACTATAATTTCCCATTCCTGTACTATTTGATACATATGAATTTTTAATGTTTTCTTCAGGTATTCCATCTATATATCTACTATCAAAAAATTGCATTGTTGCATCCCATTGTATTCCATATATTAATGTACTTGTTAATGAATTTTCATAGGCTTTTCCTTTTTTAAAATCTTTTGCTTTTTCTACTGCTCCACCTTCTTCATTTTTCATATCATTTGAATTGCTCCAGCCAATATTAGTATATACATCTACACCTTTTTGTACTACTACATTTCCATTTCTATCTTTTCCTGCTTCATATCTTCCTATATAAAATCCTCCATTTGTTTCTACACTTGACTTCATTTTTTCATATTCTTGTGTCTCTTTTTCATATCCATTTGTATATGGTTCTGTATAACTAGTTGAAAGTGATACTTTACTTCCACTTAAATATCCTCCTGCTCTTTGAAATTTATTACTATCTACTGGCACCCATACAAATTCATTTCCTATACTATATCCTTCTTCATTTACATTGTCTGTTATTACTAATCCCTCTGATACTTTATTTATATTATCACTTATTCCTACTGCAAAACCTTTTGGTATCCATACTTCTTTTCCATCTTCTGATGTTATTTGTGTTGTTTTTTCATATATCTTTGAAAACTTTTCTTCTATAAGTTGTGTTATTTCCACTTGTATTTTACCTGTATTTCCATTTTCATCTTTTGCTGTTATTGTGTATTTACCATTTCTAGTTATAGTAATTGTTGAATATTCAGAATCTGTTATAACATAACTCTCACCATTTGAGCATTCTATCGTTATCATGTTTACATATTTAAATGCTTCTATAGTACCTTGCAACATAAAAACAAATTCATCAAAGCTTTCTCCTCCTGACATTCTTGCTTCATAAAATTCCTTAAATGACGAATAATTTTCTTTTACTCCAATAAGTTGCAATGCATCACTTAGAGTAGTAATTACCGTTTCCTTTGGTATTCCTAGAAATCCACTTTTTATCATAATATTAATATATTCTATAAACATTTTATCTATTGCTTCATTTCTTTCAGTTTCATCTGTTGGAAGATTATCTATTGCCTCTTGTGCTTTTTGATATAATTCTTCCTCAGTTGGCTCTTCTCCTATATCATCTATAACTGGATGGACTTTTAATACTACTGCACTTGTATTTTCATGTTCTATTGAATATACTAATGTTATTCCACTACTTTTGGTATGCTCTATAACTGTTATATTTAAATCATTATCCACTACTATATCATATTTTTTGTTTGGTGTTGTTATTATATCTCCATTTCTTGTGCTTCCTTCAAATTCTTCTTGTAATTTACTTAATAATACGTTTTTTTCTATTAATGCTTTAAAATTTTCAGAAAGTGAATCCATATTTAATTCTGCTTTTACTAATTCTGATCTTTCTTTTATTTCTGCCATTTCAGTTTTCGTTCTAGCATCTACTACTTTTGTCAATATTCCATTTTCTCCTGTTAATGTATTTATTGTTATCCCTGCTAATATTAATAGTATTATTATTGTTACAACTAATGCAATAAGCGTAATACCATCAATATTTCTTTTTAAATTTTTCATAATTAAAATCCTTCCTTGTCTTTTGTAAAAGACATATATATTTTTTTAAATATTAAAAACAAATTTAAATAACAAAAAGACTATTTTCACTTATACATTTTTGACAATGCAAAAATACATAAGTAAAAATAGTCTTATGTCTATATAAATAATTTATAAAATTAAAGCCCGTAATATATATATATACAGTATCAACGCTTTCGACGATTTTTCTCATTTGAAATTATCCTTTGTTCTTTAATTTTTACATTAATATTATAGCAGTTTACTATTTTTCGTGCAAGAGTTTTGGAAAAATTGTTAAAAGTTGTAGATAAAAAATTAACTAAATATTTTTTAAGTGTTGTAATAACAATGTGTTTAAAATTCTAAGCAGACTTCTAACAACGCAAAAAGTATGGATATTTTAATAAAAAGTCTGTATAATAGATATAATAGTAGATATTTAATATCTGTTATAATTAAAATGTTAATCGCAACGTCACTTGCGAGATATAAATTTGTGAATGAAAAAATGTTAATTATAGGAAAATGAGAATCTAGAAATTATTTAGATTTCCTATTTTTATAAAAGGAGAATTGCAATAAAAATGATAGTAGAAGATGGAAAATTTTATTTTATAAAAGATGAATTTTTGATGTATTTAAAGATTATAGATTAATGCTAAACAAAGAAAATGGAAAAAAGAGAACATGTTATTTCTGCTTTAGAGACAAATAAATGCGTAGGAGGGCAAATGTTAATAAAAAATTAGTAATAAAAATAAATATCGTTCTAATGTAAGATTAACTCGAATACAATTAATCAAAAGAATTAACATGGGGGTTTTACATGAAGAACGATTCAATAGAAAAGCGTGTAATACTTTTAGCACACTATATAATAGATTCAAAAGATACGGTAAGGGGAGCAGCAAAAAAATTTAATGTTAGTAAAAGTACAGTACATAAAGATGTATCAGAAAGGCTTAAAGAAGTGAGTCCATCATTATATGAAGAAGTTAGAAAAGTACTTAATGAGAATAAAGCTGAAAGACACATACGAGGAGGCATGGCGACTAAATTAAAATATATAAAATTAAATCAATATAGAAAAATGTAAGAAAGAATATATAGAAATATAAGTAAAATTTAAAATAATTACTAAAATTACTTGAAAAATTTAAAAATATATGTTATTATTAAAAATAGTCGTAAAATGAATACATAGGAGGTGCTAAAATGGCAAAGTGTGATATTTGCGGAAAAGCAGTTGCAAATGGAAATAAAATAAGTATAGCTCGTTCACATGTTAGTAGAAGAGCTCCAAGAACATGGAAACCAAATTTAAGAACAGTAAGAATAAAACTAAATGGAGAAAATAAAAAAATGCATGTATGTGCAAAATGCTTACGTTCATCTAAATTAGAAAATGCTTAATAGATTAATAATAAAAAATACTGATGCTTATAATTGCATCAGTATTTTTTTATTATATCTTATGTATTTTTCAAAGTAAATGAAAAAGTATATTAATTATCTTTAATTCCAAAAACTAGTTTAACAAATCCTCTTAGCCATTTTGGAACTTTTTTTACTACAATTTTCATTATAATACCTCCTTTTAACTACTAATAACACTATTTAAGATGTTTAAATATAAATATCAAATTGTAACTTTTACCGTTGTTATTTTTGCCACAAACATATAAAACCTACAATAATAATTGTACAACCAATTATAAATAGCCAACCTGAAATTGGAAGTAATAGAACAAGTATAACACCTAAACCAAAACCTATAAGACAGGTAGCAAGTAGCTTCTTTAGTATTCTCCACATATATTACCTCCTTTTATAACAGTATATGAATTATAAAAAAAATAGTTACGAGTACATTAGAATAACTTAGTATTTTAAAATAACTTATAAAAAATATAATAAAAATATTCACTTAAAAAATTTTTTATGATATAGTAACTATATATGGAGGAAAATATATAAATGAGTCGAAAAAAAAGAAGGCGTAAAATATTACATGCAATAAAAAGAACTATAATATCAGTTATTGCGTTATGCTTTGTTGCTATATTAATTAATCTTGCTCCAAATTATGAAAAAAATTATTTAGATGGAAAGATAAATTTAATAATAAATAATAATAATATAACAAAGAGTCTAAAAACAGATATTTTAGTAGAAAACAATGAATTATATTTATCATTTGATGATGTAAAAAACTTTTTTGATGAATACTTATTAGTAGATGACGGAAAAATTATTTTGACATCAAATACAAAAACAGTATCTATTCCTTTAAATGGTGATAAAGTTTTTGAAAATGGTTCATATACCATAAATAACTATAAAATATTAAAAAAAGAAAATGTTTATTATTTACCAATAGAAAAATTAGGATCAATATATAATTATGAATATGATTATAATGAAAAAAATAAAATAGTTACAATTGATTCATTGAATAGAAAAGTTGTTACTGCTATATCATCTAAGAAAACTGATGTAAAATATAAACCAACGGCATTTTCTAAAACAGTTGATAAAATAAAAAGAGGGGAAACTGTATATATAGTACAAAATACAGAAAAAAATGAAGACGAAAAAATAGGAAAATGGATTAAGATACGTACTTCTGACGGAGTTATAGGATATATAAAAGAATCTAAATTAATAAATAAAGTTGCCATAAGAGAAAACTTAGAAAAAGAAAAAATAGATGGTAAAGTTAGTATGGTTTGGGATTATTATAATCAATATAATGCAGCACCAACAAGAACAGAAGAGATAAAAGGCGTTAATGTTATTTCTCCATCATTTTTTGAACTAAAATCAGATGGAAGTTTAGCAGTAAATGTAGGTACAAGTGGAGAAAATTATATAAAATGGGCAAAAGAAAAAGGTTTAGAAATATGGCCAGTACTTTCAAATAGTATGCTAAATAATCTAGATGCAGTGTCTAATATATTAAAAACATTTGAATCAAGGGCAAATTTAATTGATAATATTATTAGTGAATTAGTGAAAATAGAAGTAGATGGAATACATGTTGATTTTGAAAATATGTATAAAGAAGATAAAAATAACTATTCAAGATTTATTATTGAACTTGCACCAAGATTAAGAGAAATAGGTATGCATTTAAGTGTATTATTAACAGCACCAGATGGATCAGATACATGGTCTTTATGTTATGATAGAAATTTAATAGGAAAAGTTGCAGATTACGTTGTATTTATGGGATATGATGAAAATACTGCATCTTCAAAAACAGCAGGGACAGTTTCAGGAGCAAATTGGGTAGAACTTAATATAAAGAAATTCTTAGGACAGGAAGGAATAGAAAAAAATAAAATAATTCTAGCGATGCCTTTTTATACAAGGCTTTGGCAAGAAAAAGATGGAGTATTGACTAGTAGAGTAGTAAATATGAAAGACATTGAGATTCCTGAATATGCAAAAAGAACTTGGGATGACAATTTAAAGCAAACATATATTGAATATACAATAGATGATAGTATATATAAAATGTGGATAGAAGATGAAAAATCAATTAGTGAAAAACTAGATTTAGTTAATAAATATGAATTAGCAGGTGCAGGATTTTGGGAAAAAGATAGAGAAAAAGATATAATTTGGGATATAGTAGAAGAAAAATTAAAATAGTAATAATTAAACAATCACTTGAATATAATATATCAGGTGATTGTTTTGAATTTTGGATATATAAAATTGGATAAGCCTAAAAAAGGTATATTTAATAATATATTATATAAGCTAAGATATTTTTTTAATCTACCATATAAAGACAGGTATATAAAGGAAAATTATTATATACCAAATACAACGGATAAATCAAAAAAAAGATTATTAAAATTATTAAATATAAATAATATAGATTATATTCTAACTGAAAATAATTTAGATATAAATTATAAAACTTTAGATGGAACCCATATAGTTAAATATATGCTACCAGAATTAGTTAAGTATTGTTTTACATTAATACATCCAAAAGTTGAAGAAATTTTTGTTTGTACTAATGTTTTTAATAATGAAAATGTAACAATTATTAAAGATTTAACATATTGTGTAAAAGTTGTTAATATAGTTTCAAATAATAACAGATATTTATCATTAGAAAAAGAATTAGAAAATAAAGGAATATATATTACGGTTAATAATAATAAAAGAAAATCTTTAAAAAAATCTAATATTGTAATAAATTTAGATTTTAATGATTTAAAAAACTATAGTATAAATAGAAGTATGATCATTATAGATGTATCAAATAGATTAAAAATTGATAAAGGATTTGATGGAATATATGTTAAAGGAATTAAATTAGGAACTGATAAAGTTATGAGAGTATTTAGTGAATATGAAAATTTTAAGAAAAGTGAATTAATAGAAGCGGAAATTTTAAAAATAGAAAAATATAATGACATAAGAAAATATATAGAAATGAATAAATTTGAAATTAAGCAAGTTATTGGAGAAAGATTAATTGCATTAGAAGAATTTAAAAGAGTAGAAAAAGCAATTAGTTAGAGTATAATTTAAAAAATATCTTGACAAATTTATAAGATTGCATTAATATATATAACGATTAATGCAAAACTAATAAAAATCATGTATATTGTTTATTTGCAGAGGAGGAAATACACATGGATAACGAAGAAGTTTTATTAACACAAGAGGGGTATGATAAATTAGAATCACAATTAGAATATTTAAAAACAACTGAGAGAACAGAAATAGCAGGAAGAATTAAAATTGCATTAGGATATGGTGATTTATCAGAAAATTCAGAATATGATGAAGCAAAGTCAGCTCAAGAATTAAATGAAAATAAAATAATTGAATTAGAAAATAAATTAAGACATGCAAAAATTATAGATGAGTCAGAAATAGATACAAAAACTGTTCAAGTTGGAAATATTGTAAAAGTTCACGATATGGAGTTTGATGAAGATGTAACTTATACAATAGTGGGATCAACAGAAGTTGATTTGGCACAAAATAAAATATCTAATGAATCTCCTATAGGAAGTGCATTACTTGGAGCAAAAAAAGGAGATATAGTTAGTGCAAATATACCATCAGGAATTGCACAATTCAAAATACTTTCAATAAAAAAATAATTATTGAAAAGATAATTACAAGATTAAAAGAAGTACAAAAAAGTACTTCTTTTTTGAATGTAAAAAAGTAATCTAAATTATAGAAAAAACTATTGAAAACTTTACTTATTTGATATACAATTATAGCGATAAAATTACGGAAATAATAAATATCAAATTTTATTTCCAAAAGAAAGGAGTTTTGTATTAGATTTTTAATTCTAATACAAGAAAAGTTTATGAATAAAAAAACTGTAGAAGATCTTAATGTTAGTGGAAAAAAAGTATTAGTAAGATGCGATTTTAATGTTCCATTAGATGAAAATAAAAATATAACTGATAAAACAAGAATAATAGCAGCATTGCCTACAATAAAATATTTATTAGAAAATAATGCAAAAGTTATTTTATGTTCTCATTTAGGTAGACCTAAAGGACAATTTAATATGGAGTATTCTTTAAAACCTGTAGCAGAAGAATTATCTAGGCAATTAAATATGAATGTATTATTAGCAAAAGATGTAACAGGAGAAAGTGCAAAATATCTTACGGAAAATATAAAAGAAGGAGAAGTAGTTTTACTTGAAAATGTTAGATTTGATCCAAGAGAAGAAGAAAATGATGATTCTCTAAGTAAAGAATTTGCTTCTTTAGCAGACCTTTATGTTAATGATGCATTTGGAACATGTCATAGAGCACATTCTTCAACAGCAGGAGTTGCAAAATTTTTACCATCAGCTTGCGGTTTTTTAATAGAAAAAGAACTTAAAAATTTAGGAGATGCTTTAAATAATCCTAAGAGACCATTTGTTGCAATATTAGGAGGAAAAAAAGTATCTGATAAAATAGGTGTAATAGATAATTTGTTAGAAAAAGTTGATACACTTTTAATTGGTGGAGGAATGGCATATACATTTTTTAAAGCACAGGGATATAATATTGGAAAATCAATATGTGAATTAGACAAATTAGATTTAGCATTAAGTTTAATTGAAAAAGCTAAAAATAAAGGTGTGAAAATGTTACTTCCAGTAGATAATGTAGTAGGAAAAGAATTTGATCCAAATACTGAAAGTATGGTTTGTAAGAGTACAGAAATTACAGATGATTGGCAAGGATTTGATATAGGACCAGAAACTATAAAATTATATGAAGAAGAATTAAAAAATGCGAAAACAGTTTTATGGAATGGACCTTTAGGAGTTTTTGAATTTGATAAATTTGCAATTGGAACAAATGAAATTGCAAAGTCAATAGGAAATTTAGAAGATTGTATAACAATTATAGGTGGAGGAGATTCAGCAGCAGCAGTTACTAAAGCAGGATTAGAAGATAAAATGACACATATATCAACAGGTGGAGGAGCTTCATTAGAATTTATAGAAGGAAAAGACCTTCCAGGAATTGAATGCATAGAGAATAAATAATTATAGAAAGAGGAAAAGTTTATGAGAAAAAGAGTAATTGCAGGAAACTGGAAAATGAATATGCTTCCAAATGAAGCAATTGATTTTATTAATAATTTAGCACCATTAGTAAAAGATACAAAAAATGAAGTTATACTTTGTGTACCATATACGGATTTATTTTATTCATTATTAACAGTACAAGAAACAAATATTCATATTGGTGCACAAAATATGCACTGGGAAGAAAAAGGTGCATATACTGGAGAAGTTTCAGCTGAAATGTTAAAATCAATTAATGTAGAATATGTTATAATTGGACACTCTGAAAGAAGACAATATTTTAATGAAACAGATGAAACAGTTAATCTTAAAGTAAAATCAGCTTTAAAACATGGATTAAAACCAATAGTTTGTGTTGGAGAAACATTAAAACAAAGAGAAGAAGGAAAAACATCAGAAGTTATTACATCACAAATAAATAAAGCTCTTAGTGGTTTAGAAAAAGAAGATTTACAAAATGTAATTGTTGCTTATGAGCCAATATGGGCAATTGGCACAGGAAAAACTGCAAGCAGTGAAGATGCAAATGAAAGTATAAAAGAAATAAGAAAAGAAATAGAAAATAAATTTGATACAAATGATATAACAATATTATATGGTGGAAGTGTAAATGAAAAGAATGCAAAAGAGCTATTTTCTATGTCTGATATTGATGGAGGACTAGTTGGAGGAGCAAGCTTAAAAGTTGATATTTTTAGTCAAATAGCTAATTGCAATTAATAATAGATAGGAAGGAAGAAAGATAAAAATAAAATGAGTAAAGAATTAACTATGCTAATTATTTTGGATGGCTTTGGGAAAAATCCTAATAAGGAAGGAAATGCAATAGCAGCAGCAAATAAACCTAATATAGATGAATTAATGATGAATTATCCTGTAGCACAACTTTATGCAAGTGGTGCAGCAGTTGGACTTCCAGATGGTCAAATGGGAAATTCAGAAGTAGGTCATACCAATATTGGAGCTGGAAGAATTGTTTATCAAGAATTAACAAGGATTACAAAATCTATTGAAGATGGAGACTTTTTTAGCATACCAGAATTAGTTGATTGTATAGAAAATTGTAAGAAAAACGGAAAAAAATTGCATATTTTAGGTCTTTTGTCAGATGGTGGAGTTCATAGTCATGAAAGACACTTATATGGAATATTAGAACTTGCTAAACGTAGAGATCTTGAAAATGTATATGTACATTGCTTTATGGATGGTAGAGATACTTTACCTGCATCAGGAGAAGGTTATATTCAAAAATTAGAAGATAAAATGAATGAAAAAGGTGTTGGAAAAATTGCATCAATTTCTGGAAGATTTTATAGTATGGATAGAGACAAAAGATGGCAGAGAATTCAAAAAGCATATGATGCTTTAGTTTATGGAAAAGGCGAAATAGCTAATTCTGCAATTCAAGCAATTGAAAGTTCATATCAAAAAGAAATCTTTGATGAATTTGTAGAACCAACAGTTATTTACAATGGAGATAAACCAGTAGCTACAATAGAAGATGGAGACTCAGTAATATTCTTTAATTTTAGACCAGATAGAGCTAGAGAAATTACAAGAGCATTAGTAGATCCAAATTTTAATGAGTTTGAAACTAAAAAAATGAATTTAAATTTTGTTTGTATGACACAATATGATGAAACAATGCCGAATGTAAAAATTGCATTTAAACCACAAACACTAAAAAATACGTTTGGAGAATATATAAGTAAATTAGGACTTAAACAATTAAGAATTGCAGAAACTGAAAAATATGCACATGTAACATTTTTCTTTAATGGTGGAGAAGAAAAGCAATATGTTGGAGAAGACAGAATTTTAGTACCATCACCAAAAGTTGAAACATATGATTTAAAACCAGAAATGAGTGCTTATGAAGTTACTCAAAAAGTGGTTGAAGCAATTAATTCAGAAAAATATGATAGTATTATTTTAAATTTTGCAAATCCAGATATGGTTGGACATACAGGAAATTTAGATGCAGCAACAAAAGCTATAGAAGCAGTAGATGAGTGTTTAGGAAAAATAGTAAATGCTTTATCAAAACATAATGGAAAAGCATTAATTACAGCTGATCATGGAAATGCAGAACAAATGATAGATTACAAAACAGGAGAACCTTTCACATCACATACAACAAATCCTGTTCCAATAATTTTGTATGGAATGGATAATGTGAAAATAAAAGATGGAAAATTAGCTGATTTAGCTCCTACAATGTTAGATATGATGCATATTAAAAAACCAGAGGAAATGACAGGAGAAAGTTTACTTATAAAAGAATAAGTATCATTTGATTTAAGAGAGGTAATAAGTTTGCAAAAAGAAGTTGTAAAAATATACAAAGAAATATATACTTCAATTTTAAAATTAATACCAGAAAAATGGGAAAAAGTTTATCTGTATGCAAGTGTTCTTAAAAATTTAAAAGGAGAAATGTATTTTTATTATTTTCCTAAAAAAATAATAAAATCTAAGCCTATAAACTGCTATGAAATTCCAGAAAAATTTGAAATAGATGAAAATACATATAATAATAAATTGAAAGAATTATATTTGTTGATAAAAAAAATAAAATCAAAAGTTGAATGGACCAATGTTACAATATCTATTGATAAAAAGTTTTTCAAGATAGAATATCACTTTAATGATTTAAGAAAATCAAAATATACAGATGAAGAAAGACATATAATTTGGCAATATAATTACTTAAATTTATCGATAGACTCTTTAAATAAAAAGGAACAAAAATTGGTTTTAAATTATAAAGAGGAATCAAATATAAATCCTGTAATTATTACTGAAGAAATAAAAGATTTTGAAAAAGAAGAGATTAAAAATCCAATATTAAAAATTTAAGAAAGGAAATATAAAATATGAACTATTCAGAAGAAATTGAAAATATGTGTACTGTAAAGAAAGGTGTAGACCATGGACCAGCACCTATACCAGAAGAAGGAAAATGGGTTAAAGCAAAAGAAATAAAAGATATATCAGGTTTTACACATGGAATTGGTTGGTGTGCACCACAACAAGGAGCATGTAAACTTACACTTAATGTAAAGGAAGGAATAATTGAAGAAGCATTAGTTGAAACAATTGGATGTTCAGGAATGACACATTCAGCTGCAATGGCAGGTGAAATATTGGTAGGAAAAACTATTCTAGAAGCACTAAATACTGATTTAGTATGTGATGCAATAAATACAGCTATGAGAGAATTGTTTTTACAAATTGTTTATGGAAGATCTCAATCTGCATTTTCAGAAGGAGGACTTCAAATAGGTGCAGGATTAGAAGACTTAGGAAAAGGAAATAGAAGTCAAGTAGGAACAATTTATTCAAGTAAGATAAAAGGACCAAGATACTTAGAACTTGCTGAAGGATATATAACAGAAATTGGATTAGATAGTGAAAATCAAATAATAGGATATAAATATGTAAATCTAGGAAAAATGATGGAAAATATCAAGAAAGGATTAGAACCATTAGATGCAATTGAAAAAGCTTCAGGAAAATATGGAAGATTTGATGAGGCAGTAAAGAAAATTGATCCAAGAAAGGAATAATTTTATAAAAAATATAAAATAAATGAAAAGGAGATTAATAAAATGGCAGTAACATTTGAAGGTTATGAAAGAAGAATAAATCAAATTAAACCAGTAATGGATAAATATAATATAAAAGATTTTGAAGATGCATTAGAGATTTGTAAAGAAAAAGGTTTTAACCCTTATGAAATAGTAAAAGGAGTACAGCCAATATGCTTTGAAAATGCATGTTGGGCATACACTTTAGGAGCAGCAATCGCAATTAAAAAAGGATGCACTAAAGCGGCAGATGCTGCAAAAGCAATAGGAGAAGGATTACAAGCATTTTGTATTCCTGGATCTGTTGCAGATGATAGAAAAGTAGGTTTAGGACATGGAAACTTAGCATCAATGCTTTTATCAGAAGATACAAAATGTTTTGCATTCTTAGCTGGTCATGAAAGTTTTGCAGCAGCAGAAGGAGCAATAGGAATTGCAAAATCTGCAAATAAAGTAAGAAAAGAACCTTTAAGAGTAATTTTAAATGGACTTGGAAAAGATGCAGCTCAAGTTATTTCAAGAATAAATGGTTTTACATATGTAAAAACTGATTTTGACTTTTTTACAGGAAAAGTAAATGTAATAGAAGAAATTGCTTATTCAGACGGAGAAAGATCAAAAGTTAGATGTTATGGTGCAAATGATGTTAGAGAAGGTGTTGCTATAATGCATTTAGAAGATGTTGATGTTTCAATTACAGGAAATTCAACAAATCCAACTAGATTTCAACATCCAGTAGCAGGTACATATAAAAAGGAAAGACTTGATGAAGGAAAGAAATATTTTTCAGTAGCAAGTGGTGGAGGAACAGGAAGAACTCTTCATCCTGATAATATGGCAGCAGGACCTGCATCATATGGAATGACTGATACTATGGGAAGAATGCACTCAGATGCTCAATTTGCAGGATCATCATCAGTTCCAGCACATGTTGAAATGATGGGATTAATTGGAATGGGTAATAACCCAATGGTTGGAGCAACAGTTCAAATAGCAGTAGCTTGCGAAGAAGCTATGAAATAAAAATTCTATAATTAAATAATTAAAAGGACTTGCTTATAATTTTGTAAAGCAAGTTCTTTTATATATTAAAAAATTGATTTTTATATAATTTTATGATAAAATATTATGTAAATTTTCTTTGGAGGAATTTAATGAAAGATAATCATGAAGAAAGATTAAAAGAAATTGTAGAATTATATAATTCAGGAATAATACTACAAAAAGACTTACAAAAAGAAACGCAGTGGTCTACCTCTACAATTTGCAAATATATAAAAGAAGCAAAAGAAAGAGGAATGATAGGCAAGAAAAAGAATAAATTTGAAGAATTAGTAGAACTATATAATAATGGAACTACTGATTTAAATGAGCTTTCAAAAAAATTAGAAATCGAAATATCTACTGTTAAGACTTATTTGAGTACAGCTAAAAAACAAGGAATTTTAAAAAAAGTACATAAAAAAGACAGAATAGATGAAATAGCTGAGTTATATAATTCAGGAGTTTATGATGTTAGGGAAATTGCAGAAAAATTTGGAATAGAAAAAAGATCAGCAGTTTCATATATAAGTTCAGCTAGAAGAAGAGGATTAATACAGCAAGAGAATAACAAAAAGATTAAATCGGATAAATTTATGATATTAGTTGAATTATATAATTCGGGAATAAAAGAAGTAGAAGTAATAGCTAGCAAAACAGGATTAAGTGAATCTACAGTATCAAATTATTTAAGAATGGCAAAAAGACAAGGATTAATAACTTTTCCAAAAAATAAACTTCAAAGATTTGCAGAGTTATATAATTTAGGAATAGATATGAAAAAAATACAATCAATTTTAGAAATAAAAAATTATTCAATATATACATATATGTTTAGAGCAAAGGAAAAAGGACTAATTTTGGATGAAAAAGAAAGTAAAGAAGAAAAAGATTTAAAGCTAAGAGTAATTGAAGGACTTAAAAGCAAATATCCTAGAGAAGTTGCAATTAGTTTAGGAATATCATTTAAAGAAATATATGATATTATTGATAAATTAAGCTTAAATGATAAAAAGAATATAAAGAAGGAACAAATAAAAAGTAATCCATTATATGATAAAGTAAAATATTTAATTAATGAAAAAAATATGGATACACAATTAGCATTACATTACTTATATAATACAATGACAGATCCAATAGAGCAAATTAATTTAGCAAAATTATATTATGTTGGAGAAAATTTAGATATGTCAGACGTAATATTAAAAAATATTATAAATGATGAAGGTATAAATATAGATACAAGAAAAAAAGCTTATGAAGAAAGAGGAAAAATTTTTGAGGAAAATGTTTCTAAAAAAATAAGGAATCATTATAAAATAAGTAAAGAAATGGATAGTAAACCAATATCTTATGATGAACTTTGTAGAAAGTATTATGTAAGAACTAAATTTATAGTAGATATATTAGGAGAAGAAAATAGAGATTATGGAGAATAAATGTTTATGTAATTATTGCAATAATTATGTAAAGATGACTTTAATACATATTACCTTGACATTGACGGTAATATCTATGCAGTAGAAAAGTTTTAAAAAGTAAGAAAAGTCAAAAAAGCAAAGACCCTTTTGGGTCTTTGTTTTTTTTAATGCCTCGTAATATTTTCAAAAAATAAGTAAAGTTTTTTGGTTGGGGTACTGTGATTCGAACACAGGAAATGTCGGAGTCAGAGTCCGATGCCTTACCGCTTGGCGATACCCCAATATTAATACCTTAATACTATAACATATTTTTTTATATTTTACAAGCAAATTGAATTTTTAAATTAGAAAATAAAAAATATGGAAAATATTGACAAATGTTTTTAAATATTATATAATAATAACATAATTTATAATTAAAATAATAAATATGGGGGTGAATTAAAAAATTATTCTACTCATATTTATTTTTATTCATATTAAATATTAGCAATAATTGAATATAGAAGTTATATAGAGTATAATAAATGAAAAAATGAAAGGAATATAAAATTTTATTTTATATTATGTAGTAAAAATGAAAAAAATACATAAAATAATTATTATAATGTTTTTAATAATAGGAATTTTAGTTTTAAGTTTATTT
>CANQMY010000001.1 GCA_947625075.1 uncultured Clostridia bacterium | reverse complement strand
CAAGTGGCTCCATTATTAAAGGTCATTAACTTTAGGTAAGCTATTGTTATTGGCTTTTATTTTTATTTAATGGTTTTATATAATAATTTTAATAATGTTAATGCTTTATAAAAAATCTTAAATATATAATAAAAATTAGTATATATAAAGGAGCTAATAAATATGGGAGAAAATCAAGAAAAAAATATTTTAAGTAAAGTTGCTATTGTTACTGGTTCTTCTAGAGGTATTGGTGCAGAAATTGTTAAAACATTATCCAAAAACGGATATAATGTTGTACTTAATTATAATAAATCACAAAATTTAGCTGAAGATATAGCTAAAAAATTTTCTAATGTCTATACTTATAAAGCTGATGTTTCTGATTATGAAGAAGTTAAAAACTTAGTAGATTTTACAATAAATAAATTTAAAAGAATCGATTTATTAGTAAATAATGCTGGTATTGATTTAGTAAAAACGATTACAGATACAACTACTCAAGATTTTGATAATATAATAAAAACAAATTTATATTCTGCTTTTTATACTTCTAAGGAAGCTTGTAAATATATGATAAAACAAAAATCGGGTCATATTATTAACATTTCTTCAATATGGGGTTTAATTGGTGCATCATGTGAAATGGCTTATTCAGTTAGTAAAGCTGGACTAGATGCAATGACTAAATCTCTTGCAAAAGAACTTGGATTATCTAATATAAGAGTAAACAGTATAGCTCCTGGAATAATTGATACTGAAATGAACTCTTTTTTATCTGAAAGTGAAAAAATCGAACTATATAATGAAATTCCTTTAAAAAGAATGGGAACACCTCTAGATATTGCATCTTGCGTAATATTTTTAGAAAATAATCCATATATCACTGGGCAGATTTTACAAGTAAATGGGGGATGGAATATATAATAGATGTTTTGAGGAGCAACTGTCTCTTAATCAGTCGCTCCTTAAGTTTTATTTATTAGCAGTTATACCATAATAAAGCCTTTTTAATAAAATTCCCCTATCAGTTTTGAATTGTTTTACATACTCATCAAATAAATCTTTTTCTATTGGTAATATTTCTTTTTCATTATTCTTATTTACTCTTTCAAGTATAGGTGTTTTTAATAATAAAGCCATTAAATTTTTTTCGGTTTTGTAGTATTCATTAACAACAATTTCAACTTTTTCAATATTTCTAAATCCTGCTTCCTTTAGATTTGCATAATCTAAATCAGAAATAGAAATAGTGTCATATTGTCCTTGTCCTCTCTTAAATAATTTTTTTATTTCCAAGCAATCATCTTTATCTACTCCCCTTATTACTAGAGTTCCGTTTTCTCTTAAACAATTATGTATTTGATATGCATCTATTATTGTATGTCTTGCTGAAACTAAATCGAAAATATTTTTTGGAAATGTTATATTTAAATTATCCATCATAATAAATTTTACATTTTTGGTTGGATATTTTTTTAAGTTTTGATTTGCAGTTTTTATCATTTCTTTTGAAAAATCTGTTGCTATTACCATTCCGACTTTTGGATAATGTTTTAATACATTTTCCCCTGCACCTGTTCCTAAGTCTAAGCATAAAGAATGTTCATCAACATTTTCACTTATCTTTTTGTAATAGTCCCAATCTGTCAAGATTTCCTTTTCATAGTCAATCATTGAAAAATCCCAATTTCCTACATTATCATAAAATTCTAATTCATTTTTTCTCATATTAAATTTTCTCCTTTAATAATATTTGGTTGTATAATACAAAAAATCTTCCTTCTATAAACAGCAAAAACAACCATAATTTTGCTATGGTTAAACTTTTGCCATTCATAAAGAAAGATTCTCAACATTCTTTATTATTATTTCTATGGTAACATCACGCGAATGGTCGAATTGAAATGTTACACTCATATTTTAACATGAAATAGTCCATATTGTCAAAAAATACATGTCCCTTTAAAAAAAATGGGGGTTTTAAGCCCCTTTAATTTTTATTTATTTATTTCTTCTAGTACTTCTTCTACGTCTATTCCATGAACTAAACAAGCTTCTTCTATAGTTTCTTCTTGAGATGCAGGACATCCAATACAATGCATACCTGCTTCTAATAATATATCAACCTTTTCTGGAGCTTTTTCTAATAGTTCTCCTATTTTAGTATCTTTATTTATTTTCATAATAACCTCCTATTTTTTTACTATTAAAATATTTTAACACATTTTTTCAAAAAAGTATAGACAAATAAAAATATTTGTTATATAATTCCAAATATTGGAAGGAGTGTTTTATATTTTTACATTATTAGATTTATTTTTCATTTTTTTATTTTTTAATATTTTTATATGTTTTTGTTCTATTTATTCATTAATTCAAAACTTATTTTTTCATAATATTCAAGGTTCAAAATTAAAGTTAAAATTAAAAAAGGAGGTAAATTAAATATATTTTATTTTTTCATTAATAATTACTACTTTAACTTTTAATCTATTTAAACCAATTTTAATATCTAATACCTTAAATTACTACAGTAATTTTAAAGCTTTAAATTTTTTGATAAAAGATCCATTTCTATGGAATAGTACTAAAATTACTTTCATAATAACATCTATTTTCTCTACTCTTATTATTTTTTATTTTATTTTTTCAAAATTTAAATCCAAAAAACAAATAAATATTAAACAAGAAAAAGTCCCTAATTTTGGATTACTTATTGGTGTAGATGAAAGTAATAATAAAGTTTATATACCGGAAAAAGGATTATATCAAAATATTTTAATAACTGGTACAATTGGTAGTGGTAAAACTGCTTCTGCGCTATATCCTTTTACCAAACAACTTATAAAATACAATTCTTACAATAGTGATAAATTAAGTTTTTTAATATTAGATGTTAAGGGCAACTATTATTCTAAAGTACTTGAATTTGCTAAAGCATTTAACAGATTAAATGATGTTATAGTTATAGAATTATGCCGGAAAATATACCTATAATCCGCTTGATAAACCTAATCTTAAGGCATCTGTTCTTGCTAATAGATTAAAAGAAATTTTAACTTTATTTTCTCCTAATAATTCTGAATCCTACTGGCTTGATAAATCTGAACAAATTTTAGAAGCTTGTATTAAATTTTGTAGAATTTATAATAATGGTTACGTAACATTTGAGGAAGTTCATAATCTTATTATAAATAAAGCTTACTATGAAGAAAAGCTTTATACTGTAAGAAAAATTTTTTTATCTAATCAATTATCTGAAAATTCTATATATGATTTATATAGTTCTATCTCTGTTTTAGAAAAAGACTATTTTTCTTTAGATAGTAGAACATATAATATTTTAAAGTCAGAAATTACTAGAATTACTAATTGTTTTGTTTCTAGTTTAGATATAAGGAAAACTTTTTCTCCAACAAAAAAGGATGAAAATTTTTATGGATTTGAAGATGTTTTAAATAAAGGAAAAATAGTAGTTTTAAATATGAATATAGCAGAATATAAAAATTTATCTAAAATAATAGCAGCATACTTGAAACTTGACTTTCAAACAGATGTACTTAAACAGATTTCAAAAAATAAAATTATCAAACCTTCTGTATTTATTTCAGATGAATATCAAGAATATGTCACTTCTTCCGATGCATCTTTTTTTTCACAAAGCAGAGAGTCAAAATGTATTAATATTGTAGCAACTCAAAGTTATACTTCAATATTAAATACTCTAAATAATCAATATTCAAGTAAAGTTATAATTCAAAATTTAGTAAATAAACTATGGTTTAGATGTGATGATATTTTTACTATTGAAGATATACAAAAACAACTAGGAAAAGTTGAAAAAGAAAGACTTTCAAAATCTTTTTCTGAAAATTCAAAGGAAAGTTTTTATAATCCTTTTTCTAAGAATTTTATTTCTGTTGATTCTAATCTTTCTGAAAGCATAAATTCATATACTCAATTTGACTATGAATTTGATTATAAGTTTTTTACGCAAGAACTTTCTACATTTAAATGTTTAGCTTTTTTATCTGATGGAAACAAGATTTCCAAACCCCAAAAATTAAATATGCTACCTTATTTTAAAAATTAACATATAAAGGAGGATTTACAAAAAAATATGAAAAATTTTTATATAACTAAAAAAAATTTATTTATAATTTTATATTTATTCTTAATATTTACTTTATTTTTAGAAAGTAGTTCTTACTGTGCTACTCCCAAAATTATAAATACATTAACCAAAGCATTTGAAAATATAGAAGATTGGCTTTTAAAATTATCGACTCCTGCTGCAGCAGTTGCAATTGGTGTTGGTGTTTTTATGAAAAAGTTTAGCTTTGGTGATGAAGAAAAAATTAGAACATCTAAAAAAATAATACGAGGTTCTCTTTTTTCCTACGGTTTTTTACTTGCTTTAGATTTAATTTTGCAAGCAATTAAATCTTTAATTTAGGAGGAACTGTGGAACAAACTGAAATTGTAAATATTATTATTGAAACTATAAATACGATTTTTAGTAATATTTTTTCTTCTATTGATAGCAATATTTATACTAATTTAGACAATATTGCATTTATTAATTCAGAAATTTTATCTAATTCTTTTTTTGCAAAATTTTTAGGTGAAAATGGCAAAAGTGGTATTATATATCTTACCGATTCAATGCTTCTTGGAATATCAATATATTATTGTATTAAGCTTTTTTATTCACATTACACAGAATCAAATATAGAAAAACCATTTCAA
The DNA here is from genome assembly GCA_947625075.1 of uncultured Clostridia bacterium. Classification (GTDB taxonomy): domain Bacteria; phylum Bacillota; class Clostridia; order TANB77; family CAG-508; genus CAG-793. The sequence goes on along the minus strand of CANQMY010000001.1, from coordinate 28,498 downwards.
TTTCTATTTAAAATTTTAATTTTTGGAATTTTTATTAATTTTTCTTATTTTTTAATTGAACAAATATTAAATATTAATTATCTTATATCTTCAGCTATACAAGAGATTGGTAAAAATATTTTAAATAAAGATATCACTTTTTCAGGATTAGTTTCAAATTTAAATTCTTCTTTATCTTTGGATGATTTTTCTATAGATATATTCTCTTTAGATGGAATTATAAAAAGCTTTTCTAGTGTATTTTTGCTAAATTTACTTTTTACTTATTCAATTAGATATGTATTAGTTCAAGTTTTAATTTTATTTTGCCCTTTTGCTTTCTTAAGTTTAATAAATTCATCAACTTCTTGGATTTTTCGTTCTTGGTCAAAGGGATTATTTTCTACATTAATTCTTCAATTATTTTTTCCATTAATAATAATGATTATATTATCCACACCAGAAAATAATAATATTCTTTTTATAGCTGGAATTTATTTACTTACAAAAATAAATAATTATGTAAGAGAAATATTTGGAGGAATTAGTATAGATTTTTCTGGTGGTTTCAGCAATATGGTATCTCTACTAAAAAAATAAATTTATCTTAAAGAGGTTATTATGAATTATATTTTTCCTTCCAATTATAATTTCAAAAGCAAACTTTTTGGAATATTTGATTATCCTACCGTTATATTTAATATTATTTATTTTTTATTTGTTTTTCTTATATTTAATTCTATTTTTAAACAAATAAATATAAAAATAATATTAATTACAATATTTTATTTTCCAATATTTCTTTTTAGTATTATTGGTTTTAATCATGAAAACATTTTATATACTCTATATTATATTATAAAATATCTAATTAAACCAAAGATTTATTTATATAAATAGTTGTAAATTTCGACTTATAATGATATAATTTTCGATATAAAATGTGTTTCTAAGAGGAGTATTAAACATGAAATTAGAGCAAAATGATATGTCATTAATATTTTCACAAACTAATATACCAGATATATTTTTTACAGAATATTTATCTGAAGCAAATGGAGATTTTGTTAAAGTATATCTATATTTATTTTTTCTATCAAAATATAACAAAGACATCAAAATAAATGACTTATCTAAAAAGCTTGAACTACCGCTTCCTATTGTTCAAAATGCTATTAAATATTGGGAAGATATTGGTCTTTTAATTAGAAAGAATCAAGGATTTATTCTTCCAAACATACAAGAAATTGAACTTAATAAAGTATATAAACCAAAAATTACAATATCTGCATCTGATATAAAGAAAGTTCAAGAAAGTAAAAGACGCTCTAATGCTATTGATACTATTAATAATGAATTTTTCGATGGTGTCATGAATCCTTCTTGGTTCAGTGATATTGATTTATGGTTTAAAAAGTATGATTTTGATGAAGAAGTTATGATAGCTTTGTTCAGATATTGTTTTAATAAAGCAGCATTACATAGATCTTATATAACAACAGTTGCAACTGCTTGGCATAAAAATAAAATTCATACTTTTAGTGATTTAGAAGCATATTTTCAAAAACAAGAAAAAATTAATGTTATTGCAAATTCAATTAGAAAAAAACTTAGAATGTCAAGAAATTTATCAATATTTGAAGAAGCATATATTGAAAAATGGAATATCACTTATGGTTATAATATGGATGTTATTGAAATTGCTTTAAAAAAGACTACTTCTAAATATAATCCAAGTTTTGAGTATATTGATAAACTTCTAACTGACTGGTATGAAAAAGGATTAAAAACTGCTGATAAAATACTAGTTTATCTTGAAAATCAAAAAAATAAACCAGTACAAAAACAAGATGACTCAAAGAAAAATAAATCTTTTTCTCAAAGATCATATACTAATTTAAATGATTTTTATAGTAATATTTAATATGTGAGGTGATTTTTTGAATTCAGATAATTTAAAATCTCTTTTAATAAAATATGACCAGAAAAGAAATCTTGCTATTGAAAATGCAAGACAAAAAAAATTTGAACTTTATGATAAATTTCCAGATCTTGAAAAAATAGATAATGATATAAATACATTATCTATAAAATACATAAAATCAGTTTTAACTGTGAAAAATAAAGATGTTGTTAATAATTTGAATAATGAAATAACTTTATTACGTAAAAAAAGATCTAAATTTTTAAAAGACAATAATTTAAACAATAAGGATTTAGAACCAATTTTTGATTGTAAAAAATGTAATGACACTGGATATATAAAAACTGATAATGGTAATGTTTTATGTAGTTGCATAAAACAAGAACTTTATAATATTGAATATAATAATGCAAATATCTATGATTTAAAGAGTCAAACATTTAAAAATTTTAGATTAGATTGTTATTCAAATATTTCTAATAAAAATAAATATGGAAAAGATTTATCTCCAAGAGATAATATTATTTCTATAAAAAGAATATGTGATAATTTTATAGAAAATTTTGATGATGTTCATGAACCAAATTTATTATTTAGTGGTAATACTGGTTTAGGAAAAACTTTTCTATCTTCTTGTATTGCTAATGAAATGATTTCAAAAGGAAAAACTGTATTATATCAAACTGCACCAATAATGCTTGATAATATTATAGATTATAAATTTGGTAAAAATTCAGATAATATTTGTAAAACAATAAATAATGTAGATTTATTAATTATAGATGATTTAGGAAGCGAAGCAAAAAATCCATTAAAAATTACAGAATTATTTAATATAATAAATACTAGGTTATTAAATCAAAACAATAAAATTACTAAAACTATTATATCTACTAATTTATCTCTTCAAGAATTATATGATATATATGAAGAACGTATTATTTCTAGAATAATAGGAAATTATACTACTTGCTATTTTTATGGTGATGATATTAGAATAGAAAAAAAGCATAAAATAAAAGTATAATAAAAAACCCACTAACCTTTGATATATTTAGTGGGTTTTTATTTTTAATTTTCTATATTATTATCTTCTTCTGTTTCTTCAACTTCTTTTTCTTCCTGTACCTTTTCTATACTTACTACTTTTCCACCATCTGATGTTCTCATTAATGTTACCCCTTGTGTATTTCTGCCTAATATGCTTATTTCTTTAGCTTTAATTCTAATTATTGTTCCTTTATCTGTTATCATTAAAATATCATCGTTCTCATCTGTAATTCTAATTCCAACTATATCTCCTGTTTTTGGAGTTACCTTATAGGTTATAACACCTTTTCCTCCTCTAGTTTGTACTCTATATTCTTCTAACTCTGTTCTCTTACCAAATCCATTTTCAGTAATTGCTAAAAGTGTTTCTTTGTTTTGTTCATTAATTGTTTCCATTCCTATTACATAATCATCTTTATCAAGTCTCATACCTATAACGCCTTGAGCAGATCTTCCAACTGGTCTTACGTCTTTTTCACTATAAGTTATACTCATTCCTTTTTTAGTAACCATTACGATATTATTATTTCCGTCAGATAATCTTACATCAATTAATTCATCATCATCCTTAAGAGTTATTGAAATTAATCCTGTCTTTTTGCCTGAATCATATTCTTTAAACAAAGTTTTCTTAATTAATCCTTGCTTTGTTGCCATTAGCAGATATTGATTATCAGTAAACTCTTTTACTGGTATAACCGCTGTTATTTTTTCTCCTCCACTTAAAGATAATAAATTTACAATAGCTGTTCCTCTAGTAGTTCTTCCTGCTTCTGGAACTTCAAATCCTCTCAACTTGTATAATTTTCCTTTATTACTAAAGAATAAAATTATATCATGTGTTGATGCTGTAAAGATTTGTTTTACAAAATCCTCTTCCCTAGTTGTCATTCCTGTAATTCCTTTTCCTCCACGTTTTTGGCTTTTGTATGTATCTAAAGGTATTCTTTTAATATAACCAAAATGTGTTAAAGAAATTACTGTTTGTTCTTCTTGAATAAAATCTTCATCGTTAAGTTCTTCTTCTGATGCAACTATTTTTGTTTTTCTATCGTCTCCATATTTTTCTATCATTTCAAGAGATTCTTCTTTAATTATATCATCTACTAAATTTTCATTTGCTAAAATATCTCTTAAATGTGCTATTAATTTCATTAATTCATTGTATTCTTCTTCTATTTTTTCTCTTTGCAATCCTGATAATGTTCTCAATCTCATATCTAATATAGCTTGTGCTTGAATATCATCTAGTCCAAATCTTTCCATTAATCTTTCTTTTGGATCATCATATGATCCTCTAATGATTTTTATAACCTCATCAATATTATCGATTGCTATTCTTAAGCCTTCTAAAATATGTGCCCTTGCTAGTGCTTTATCTAAATCAAATTTTGTTCTACGAACAATAACTGTCTTTCTATGATCTATATAGTTATCTAAGCATTGTCTTAATGTTAAAATTTTTGGAACATTATCTACTAAAGCAAGCATTATTATTCCAAATGAATCTTGCATTTGAGTATTCTTATATAATTTATTTAAAATAACTCTTGCATTAACATCTCTTTTAAGTTCAATAACAACTCTAACCTTTTCTTCTCTATCAGATTCATCTCTTACTTCTGCTATGCCCTCTATTTTTTTATCTCTTGCTAATTGGTTAATATCAACTATAAGTTTTGCCTTATTTACTTGATATGGTAATGAAGAAACTATAATTCTTTGTTTATTTCCTGGCATTTCTTCAATTTCTGCTTCTGCTCTTAAAGTTATTTTTCCTTTTCCAGTTAAATATGCTTGCTTTATTCCTTCTCTTCCTAAAATAGTTGCACCTGTTGGAAAATCAGGACCTTTTACTATTTTAAGTAGTTCTTCATCAGTAATTTCTTCTCCTGATTCTCTCAATTCTACCATTTTTATTACTGCATTTAAAATTTCTTTTAAATTATGTGGTGGAATATTTGTTGCCATTCCTACTGCTATTCCTGAAGATCCATTTACAAGAAGTGCTGGTAGTTTTGCTGGTAAAACTGTTGGTTCTTGTCTTATACCATCAAAGTTAGGCATAAAATCAACTGTATTTTTTTCAATATCAGTAAGCATTGTTTCTGCAATCTTTGCCATTCTAGCTTCAGTATAACGATAAGCTGCTGCCCCATCTCCATCAATAGATCCAAAGTTTCCGTGTCCATCAATTAGTGGATATCTAAGAGAAAAATCCTGTGCTAATCTTACCATTGCATCATAAACAGATGAGTCACCATGTGGATGATATCTACCTAAAACATCTCCGACTGTCGTTGCAGATTTCCTATATGGTTTTTCACTAGTTAAACCATCTTCATACATTGTATATAAAATTCTTCTATGAACAGGCTTTAAACCATCTCTTACGTCTGGAAGAGCACGTTGTACAATAACACTCATTGCATAATCAATATATGCTGTTCTCATTTCTTCTTCAATATCTCTATTTACAATTCTTCCTTCATTGTTTTGTGTTCCTTCATTTTCGTCCATTAGCATACCTCTTTCTTTGCTTTTTTTACTTCTTCATTATACTAAAACAAAACTAAAAAAGCAAGCAAAAAATGCTATTTTTTATTAATTTTTAGCATATAAAAGCATATTTTATATATCATAAAAATAACCCCAAATTGCTATACAAAAATGTTTAGTAATTTGAGGTTATTTTTCTTAAATTTTTATTATTTTTTTACTTTTGTGCAATAGTTTGTTATCATTACTGCTACTTGACCTCTTGTTGCATATGCTGTTGGATTTATATTTCCTTCATCTGTTCCTTTCATTATCTTATTTCCTATTGCCCATTTCAATGAATCTAATGCATAAATTGTTTTATTTTTTACTGTAGTATAATCTTTATATGTTGTTATATCTGACTTCTTACTTAAATCTACCTTTTTATATTTTGCATAATTATATAATATTGTTGCTAGTTGTGCTCTTTTTATTGGATCATTCGCTCCAAACTTTCCATTTCCATATCCGCTTACTATTCCTTTTTCTGATGCCCATATTACTCCATTATAATAAAATGTTCCTTCTTTTACATCTGTAAATGGGTTTTTATTTCCTATTTTTGGAGTTCCTTCCATTCTATAAAGTATTGTTACTAATTCTCCTCTTGTTATATTTGCTCTTGGTGCAAATATTGTATCTGATTTTCCTTTTATTATTTTATTTTCATAAGTATATGCTACTGAACCATAATAGTAATCTGTCTCTTTTACATCGGTAAATGGTAATTTTATTGATACATTAAATATTATTTCTTTATTTCCTATGCTTCCTTTTACAGTAGTACTTCCATAATCTACCGCTTTTATTTCACCTTTTGTACTTACTGTTGCTACTTTTGAATTACCACTAGTCCATTTAAAACTTTCTGGTTCTAACAAAATAAGAGGATATTCCCAACCTTTATTTCCTGTATATATTTTTCCAACTGTAGTATTTTTTCCTTTTGCTAAAGATATATTTTTGCTATCTCTATAATAAATATCTATTTTATCATCTTGAGTTTGAATTTTTTGCTTTTCTGTTTTATTTGCAGGAATTTTTGTTTGTTCAACGCCTGCATTTGCTGAAAAACATTGTACCCAATAATAAGTTCCGTTTGTATAATAGCATCCTATTCCTACACTTTTCCAATTTTTATTTAACATATTTTCATTATGACCCTCTTTTGAATTTTTCCATTGATCCATAGTTCCGCTTGCAGTTGAATCTCCAGCTGCTATATTTTCAGCATCCATTTTGCTACATGCTGTATAGCAACTCATTCCAGATGGTCTTGTATGATCAAAATATAGCGCTATTTCTTTTGCTCTTTCCATTGCTGCTTTAAATAAATCTTGATCCATTTTTAGCTCTGATTTTCCCTGTTGTTTTCTATATTGATTTAACTGATTCAAAACTTCTTTAGCTTTATCATAATAAAATGTTCCCGTTAAATAAACATCATAAATAATTGCATAAGTTCCATTATCTAATTTTGTTAATTTTGTTTGTGAAATATCTATTACTGTATTACTTTCAAATGATGAACTTGAAATCCATTCAACTTTTGATGGAATAATAACTTTTGCTAAGTTTTTACATCCAAGAAAACCTACTTCTATTTTTTTCAAATTTTTAGGAAGTGTTATTGCTTTAAGACCTGTACAATTATAAAATGCTCTTGAATCTATTACTTCTATATTATCATTTAATTTTACATCTGATAGACTTGTATTTTCTGCAAACATTCTGTATGGTAAAGTTTTTATATTAGCATTTATAGTTGCTGACTTTAATTCTTTGCATCCATCAAAAGGACCATTTCCAATAGAAGTTATATTATTAGGTAAAGTTACACTTGTTAAAGTTGCTCTTCCAAAGCACCAATCTTCTAATGTTTTTACACTACTTGGTATAACAATTGATGTAATTTTTGCATCAATAAAAGCACTTTCTCCTATAGTTTTTACTGTGTTTGGTATATTATAACTTTCTTCTGTTTTTCCTCTTGGATACATTAATAATTTTGTTTTATCTTTTGTAAATACTACTCCATTTACACTTGTATATACTGTATTTTTGCTATCAACGTTTATTGCATTTAACTTAGTAGAACCTATAAAAGCAATTGAATTTAAACTTGTTACCCCTGCTGGGATATCAATAGATGTTATTCCTACATCATTGAAAGCATAATCTTTTATAGTTTTTAATCCTGTTCCTAAAGTTATATTAGCTAAATTTGTGCATTTAACAAAAGCTCCAGTTTCAATCTCTGTTACAGAATTTGAAATTTTTACAGTTTTAATATTTTCATTTCCATAAAAAGAAGCTGTTTTTATTTTCTTTACTGTATTAGGAATTGTATAAGATGAATCTGTTTTATTAGATGGATATAATATTAATTCTGTTTTTCCTTTATTAAATAAAACATTACTTTCCACAGTAAAATATTTATTACTTGAATTAACAGTACAGCTTTCTATAATTGAATTTTCTCCAAATGCATAATTTCCTAAACTTGATAAATTTTTTCCTAATGATATAGATTTTAATCCATAATTTTTTGCAAATGCATAATTTCCTATTTTTTCTACTGAATCTGGAATTACTAATTTTCCACCTATTTCATTATAATAAAATGCATAATCTTCAATTTTCTTTACTGTATTTGGTATATTTATACTATATATTCTTGACTCTCTAAAAGCATTATTTTCAATTGTTTCAAGACCTGAATTTAGGTTTACTATTTTAAGATATGTATATGCAAATGCACCCATTCCTATTGTTTTTACTGTACTAGGTATTGTTACTTCTAATATATCCCAATTATCACGGAATGCATTACTTCCTATTTCACTAACAGTTTTATTATTAATTTTTGATGGTATAGTTACTGTTTCTTCATTTCCGGTATATCCAGTAATTGATAACGTTCCATCACTTAATTCTTCATATTTAAAGTTAGTTGTTGGTGTAGCTATTGTTAAAATTCCATTATTTTTTTTACTTATTATTCTTTCTTCTTTTTTTGTTTCTATTATTTTCTCTTGTGGCATTTTTATTTCTTGTTCTTCATCTTTTTTTGAAGGTGTACTGATTGATACATTGCTATTCTCTTTTTGTTTTATTTCATCTGCTGCAAGAGAAAAATTTGAAATTAATAAACAACAAACTAATAAAATTGGTACTAATTTCATTATTATTTTTTTCATATTTACCCTCCTTTTTTTCTTTTATTATTTTATAATTTTTTTATGATTTTAGCAATAACTTTTCTAAAAAAAGGAGTTTTTTTCTTACGGATTTAAATTTTTTATAGCTTTTTATTATTCATTATAAATAAGTTTATTTGCTAATTCTAGTTCCTCTTTACTTAAATCAAATTTTCCGTCTTTATTTTTTATCAAAGTATGTATATTTTCAATTTGCCTTGCTTCTGTTATTGTTTTTTCAATAGGCATTATTTCTTTCAATTTTTCTTTTATTTTTTTATATTCTTTTTCCATTCCTAAAAAATCTTTATTTTGGTAATATTCTTTCCAATTAGCTGAATATTTAGATATTTTTTCTATTGAACTTATTTGATTATCAAAATTTGCTTCTATATTATTATTAATTGTATCTAAAATAACATTTTTTCCGCTTTTTATAATAGAACTTATGTTACTTGAAATTTTTTTATTCTTTGATAAATAATTAATTCCTTTATCTAACAAACTAGATATACTATCAATAAGTCCTCCTGATTTTATAACTGTTCTAGCTTGATTAATATTTTCAAAATTTCCAGTTATCATTCCTATTGCACTTTTTCCTAAATCAATAGCAGAAGATACAGCTTCTTTTATACCTGATGAGAATCCATTTTTTATTATCTCATCTTTAATATTAATTATTTGATTTTCAATTAAATCTGGCAATAATGCTCTTAACCCTGTATCTATTCCAATATTAATCACTTTTCCAATAGTAGTTTCTAAAAAATTATTTTGTTCATTTTGATTAACCAATTTATTTGACAAATTAGTTTCTAAAACATTTTCTAATTGCAATACTAAATCCTTTCCAAAATATTTTTAATTATATTTTTATTCTTTTATTTTTTATAATTTTTCTTCTTATATTTTTCATATCATTTTGTATTTCTCTTCTTTTTAAATTATTTTTATTTATTGCTACATCATAGTAGTCACTCAGTTTTATTTTTCCTAAAATATCATAACTTTTAAATATTTCTTTTAATATTTCATCATCAATAGATTGTTTTGTCCATTTATTAATAATTATTTTTATTTTTTTATTTGATATATCCCATTCTTTTGTATAAATTTCTAATAATTTTTGTGATTTTTTTATTTCTAATAAATTTGCACCTGAAATAAATATTAAATAATCTGATATTTTTAAAATTTCTTTATTATAATCTAATAAACTTTCTGATGATGTATCTATTAAAATTAAATCATATTTATTTTTTAATTTATATATAATATTTCTTATTCTTTGTGGACTTATTGGTATTTTTGAATTAAATATTAATTCTGCACCTGAAATAAAATCTAAATTATATTTACTTTTTATTATATAATCTTCGATATTTAAATTATCTTCTTTTTTATTCATATTTTTTAAATAATTATTATTTATTTTATTTTTATTAATTTCTAATAAATTTATAATAGAATTATTAAAAATATCAAGATTAAAAATTAAAATTTCCTTATTTTCTAAATTATTTGAATAAGCAATTGAAAAAATACTTTTTCCTATTCCATTAGGACCTACAATTGATATAATTTCTCCGTCTTTTGTTTCTTCATTAAAAAAATCATTAATTGGTATATTTTTTTTATTAAATATTCTATTTTTATCAAAAATAATATTTTTTATTTCATTAATATTTATATTTTCTATTTTTTTATATATATTTTTATAATTTTTTTGATTTTTTGAAATTAATATTATTTTTATTTTAAAATTAATTTTTTTTATTTTTTCTATTAAATCTTCTAATTTTATTTTTCCTTCTAGATTTTCATTTATAATAATATAGTCTATATTTTTATTTATTTCTAAATATTCTAATATTCCTTCTTTATATAAAATATCTCCACATAAAACATTTATATTTTCTTCTTTCAAGCTTAAATTTATTTCTGGCATTCCTATCGCTGTTATTAATCTATTAATTTTTTTCACCTCCTATTATTTCTTTTTCGTATTCTGCTGATTCTATTTTTGCTAAAACATGGTCTTTTCCAACAAAAATTACACATTCTCCTCTTCTTAATGAATTAATTTCTATTTTTTCTTTTTCTGATATGTTTAAATATTTTTCTAATATCCTTATATTTTCTTCTTCTAAATTAAAAAATGCCTTTATTTCTGAATTATTAATTATACTTTTTCCATAAGTACCATTTTCTAAACTAAATAAATCTGATACATCTTGAGTTATTGCAACAGCACTTCCGCCATATTTTCTTATTGTTTTAAATATTTTATATATAAAACTTGCTACTTCCTTATTAGATGTAACTCCTATAAGTTGCCATATTTCGTCTAAATAAATACTTTTCTGTTTATTTCTATCTTTTTTTATCCTATCCCAAAATAATTCAGTAAATAAAAATAATCCAAATTTTATATTTTCTTCACCAAGTTCATAAATATCTGCTATTATTAATTTATTATTTAATTTTACATTTGTATGTTTGTTAAAATAACTTAATGAACCTTCTACAAATGGTTTCAATCTTAACTTCATATTTCCTTCTAATTCATTATATAAATCTGATAAAATTGGCATATCATCTGCTGTTTTAAATTTTCCTTTTTTATATAAAGATTTATCTTCAAATGTTATTCCTTTATCTTTATATGTTTTTATTATTTTTTCTTCTAAAATTGCTTTTTCTTCTTCATTTATTGTTCCTAATATTAGATTAAAAAATCCTAATATTTTATTAATTTTTGTTGATAAATAACCTTTTTGATCATCTTCTAAACTTTCCTCTCTAATATCAAAAACATTTACATATGATTCTGAGCTTGGTCCAATTTTTATTATTGATCCATCTAATTTTTTTGCCAAATTATCATATTCTCTATCTGGATCTATAACATATTGTTCTAATCCAAATAAACTATTTCTTAAAATCATCAATTTTGTAAAATAAGATTTTCCCGACCCACTAGTACCAAATATACACATATTTGAATTTTTATATTTACTTCTATCATATTTATCTATAAAAATTAATGAATTGTTATAAATATTTGTTCCAATAAAAATTCCTTTTTCATCAAATATTGATGATGATAAAAATGGATATGTTGCTTGAATAGAATTAGTTAAAATGTTTCTTTTTGTAACTTCTTTTATATCTTTATTATTTAACATTAATGGTAAATTTGCTTTAAATGTTTGTTCTTGTCTAAAATATGCTCTTTTAGACTGCATACCTTTGCTTCTTAACATTCCTTCAATTTTATTTAATTTATTATCTAATTCTTTCTTATCTTTTGAAAATGTTGTTATATATGTATATATATACAACATTTCTTCATTATTTATTTGAAGTTCTTTTCTTATATATTTTGCATCATTATAAGTAAATGCTGCTATTTCATAATCTTGTCTTGCTTTTCCTATTTTTTCTAAATCTACTCCAACATTTCCTATATTATATGTTAAATCCTTTATCACTTTATATGTATCTTGTTTTTCATAATATATTGAAATATATATGTTTTCATCTGTATCTATAATATTTTGAAATATTAAATCTTTTTGCTCTCTTATATAATTTACTATAAGTAAGCTTGAATAATAAATGCCATCTATTTCAATATATTTCGGATTATTTAAGCTTATATATGATGGGCTTAAATAATCCTTACATTCAAATATTCCTCCTATATAATTATCTATAAGTACCACCTCTTCTGTTTTTTATTTTAAATTTTATATGAACTAAAAAATGAGAATAAAGTCTCTATTACTTGATTTTCTTCTGTGAATTCAGAAACAAAATTTCCACACCTTCCAAATAAATCTTTTATTTTTAGGTAATTATTTTCTAAATTTTGTATAATAACATTTTCATTTTCTTCTGATGGGGAATTTTTTATTATGATATAAAACTTTTTGTTTGAAGATTTTTTATTATTAATAAAATAATTGATATAATTTTTATATTTTTCTTTTATTTCTGGATATAAATTGTTTTCTTTTAATTTATTTAAATGATTTTTTAAATCTTCTTTTTTACTTTGAATTAAAATCTGAAAATTAAAATTACAACTCTTGAATATATTTCTATAAGAGTTTAAAATTGCCTCTTTTTCTAATGTAGATTTTAGAGTATAATTTATTGGACTTATATTAAGTATTTTTATATAGGAGGAATCCTTCATTTTTATTATTCCTTTATCTAAAATCTTATCAAAAGGCAACCAATTTTGAACAGATTGGATTTGTTCAATTTTTTTCATTATTCTCCTTTCATGATCTATTTTACATTATTTTCCATTGTATGTCAATAGTTTTTGTAAAATTTTGTTAAATTATTTTTAATTTAGTTGGAAAATGTTGTAAATTATGCTCTCTATGTAATAAAAAATAGGTAAGTTTGAAATCCTTACCTATTTTTTTTATTAATTAAAATTTTTTTCTATTATTTTATAAATCAAGATTTTTTACAAATTTAGCATTTTGTTCAATAAATTCTCTTCTTGGTTCTATTTCATCACCCATAAGAATATTAAATATTTGATCAGCTTTCATAGCATCATCTAATGTAACTCTAACAAATATTCTATTTGCTGGATCCATAGTTGTTTCCCATAATTGTTCTGGATTCATTTCACCAAGACCTTTATATCTTTGTATTGATACATTATCTCTTCCTATTTTTTCAATTTCAATATCTAGTTCTTCATCTGTATAACAATATATATCTTTAATTCCTTTTTTAGATAATTTATATAATGGTGGTTGTGCTAAAAATACATGTCCTTGCTCTATTAATGGTCTCATGTATCTAAAGAAAAATGTTAATAATAATGTTCTAATATGTGCTCCATCAACATCTGCATCTGCCATTATAACAACTTTACCATATCTTATTTTATTTATATCAAAATCCGCTCCAATTCCAGCTCCTAAAGCTTGAATTACTGGTTTTAATTTATCATTATTATAAATTTTATCTGCTCTAGATTTTTCAACATTTAGCATTTTTCCCCATAATGGAAGTATTGCTTGAGTTCTTCTATCTCTTCCCTGTTTTGCACTTCCACCTGCTGAATCTCCCTCAACTATATATACTTCACATTCATCTGCATTTTTACTACTACAGTCTGCTAATTTTCCTGGAAGTGTTGTTACTTCTAAAGAATTCTTCTTTCTTACCAATTCTCTTGCTTTTCTTGCAGCTTCTCTTGCACGTGATGCACTTACACATTTTTCCAAAATTGCTTTTGCCATATTTGGATTTTCTTCTAAATATGCAGATAATTCATCTACTACAATTGATTGAACTATTCCTGCTACATTACTATTTCCTAATTTTGTTTTCGTTTGTCCTTCAAATTGTGGATCTTTAACTTTTACCGAAACTACCGCTGTTAATCCTTCTCTAATATCTTCTCCTTGTAAATTACTATCTTTTTCTTTTATTATAGAATGAGATCTTGCATAATCATTAAATACTTTTGTTAGAGCTCTTTTAAAACCTTCTAAATGAGTTCCACCTTCTATTGTATTAATATTGTTTACAAAAGAATATATATTTTCATTATATGAAGTAGTATACTGTAATGAAATCTCTACTGGTACTTCTTCATTATTTTTTTCAATATAGATTGGATCTGTATTTATTTTTTCTTTATTTTTATTTAAAAATTCAACAAAAGAACGTAAACCTCCTTCAAAACAAAATTCTGCTTTTTGAGGAGTTTCTTCTCTTAAATCTTCAATACTAATTTTTAGTCCTTTAGTTAAAAACGCAATTTCTCTAAATCTTTCTTCTAATGTTCCATAATCATACTCTAATGTTTCAAATATGGTTCCATCAGCAAAAAATCTTACTTTAGTTCCAGTTTTATCCGAATCTCCAATTCTTGTAAGTTTTTCTACTGTTTTTCCTCTTTCAAATTTCATCTGATATATTCCACCATCTCTTTGGATAGTAACTTCTACCCATTCAGAAAGCGCATTAACAACAGATGCTCCAACTCCATGAAGACCTCCTGATACTTTATATCCACTATCTCCTCCAAATTTTCCACCTGCATGAAGTACAGTATATACAGTCTCAGCAGCAGAAATATGTGTTTTAGGATGTATATCTATTGGGATACCTCTTCCATTATCTTCAACAGATATTATATTTCCTGGTTCTATTTTTATTTGTATATGATTACAATATCCTGCTAAAGCTTCATCAACACAGTTATCTACTATTTCATATACTAAATGATGAAGACCTCTAATTGATACACTACCAATATACATACCAGGTCTTTTTCTTACTGCTTCTAACCCTTCTAATACTTGTATTTGATTTGCACCATACTCATGATTAAATTTTTCCATGCTTTCCTCCAATGTTTATTTGTCAGACTATCTTATATATTAATATAGTTTATTTTTAATTTTGTCAAGATTTACTTATTTATTTTTTCTACTTTGCCACTATTTATTTTATATAAAATACTATTTTTTATATCTATTTCTTTCGTACAAGTTATCAATACTTGTATATTTTTTATATTCGATAAAAACTTAGATATTCTTTTTTCATCTAATTCTGACATAAAGTCATCTAATAATAATATTGGATACTCTCCTATTTCGTCGTATATTACTTGCAATTCTGATAATTTTAAAGATAATATTGCTGTTCTATTTTGTCCTTGAGAACCATAAATATTTACTTCTTCATCGTTAATATATATTTTAAAATCATCTCTATGAATACCACTTGTCGTATATCCTTTTATTTTATCTATCTCTTTATTTTTATTTAATTTTTTTATAAAATCTTCTTTATTTTTACAGTCAGAAATATATTCTATTTTTATTTCTTCATTAGTTATTTCAGAATGAATATTTTTTATTTTATTTTTTATTTTTTCAATATATTCATTTCTATAATTATAAATTATTTCTCCATATTCAGCTAATTTTGTATTCCATATTTCTAGCATATCATCATTATTTATTTTTTGTTTTAAATAATTATTTCTTTGTTCTAATACATTTAAATACATATTTAATATATGTATATATTTAGGTCTTAACTGTCCTATCATCATATCTAAAAATTTTCTTCTAGTAGCTGGACCTTCTTTTAAAATATTTATATCATCTGGTGTAAATATTACAATATTAATATTTCCTAATAATTCACTTAATTTTTTTAATTTTATATCATTTAAAAAAATATTTTTTTTATCATTAATTTGTATTTTTATATTTCCTTCTCTATCTTTTTTTACAAAATTAATTTCTATATTAGAATATGATTTTTCTTTTTTTATCATTTCTCTGTCTTTATTTGTTCTAAAAGACTTACCAAATGCACATAAAAATACTGCCTCTAAAATATTTGTTTTTCCTTGAGCATTATCTCCGAAAAAAACATTTATATTTTTATTTAAATTAATTTCTTGTTCATCATAATTTCTAAAATTTTGTATTTTTATCTTATTTAAGTACATTTTATCTCCAATAATCCACAATTTATTAATAAATTGTGGAAAATCTTTTAATTAATTTTTTAATCTTATAGGTAATATCATATATTTATAATCTCCATCATCTTCAATACTTCTTATTATACATGGAGATATACTTGATCCAAATTCAATATAAACTTCTTCATCATCAATATTTCTAAATACATCTAAGAAATATTTTGGATTAAATCCTGCTTCTAAATTCTTTCCTTCAGTATTTATAAATAATTCTTCTTTTGCATCACCTGTTTGATTTGTACAAGAAATAGTGATTTTTCCAACATCAACTGATACCTTTACTGGATATTTTTTTTCTTTTTCTATACTTGATGATGAAATTAAACTAATTCTTTCAAAACAATCTTCTAATACACTTCTATTTACTCTTATTCTTGTTTCCCATTTTTCTGGAATTACACTTGAATAATTTAAAAATTCTCCATCTAAAAGTCTAGTTACTATTTTACAATTTTCTATTTCAAATAATGCTTGATTTTTAGATATTCCTATTTTTACAACATCAAAAGTATCTAATAGTATTTTATTAATTTCAGTTAATGTTCTTCCAGGAATTACAGCTGTAAAATCATTTGTTTTAGCTTGTAAAAATTTATTCTTCCAAGCTAATCTAAATCCATCTACTGCTACTACATTTAATTTATTATTTTTTACTTCAAATAAACAACCTGTAAAAATTGGTCTATTTTCTTCTGTACTTATAGCAAAAATTGTTTTTCTAATCATATCTTTTAATATATTTTGTTCTATTTCAATAGAATTTTCTATATTAATTTCAGGAAGTTCTGGGAATTCTTCTGGATTCATTGTTGCTAACTTATATAATGATCCTTCACATTCAATTATTAATAAATTTTTATCATTTACTTCTATTTTTATTTCTGTATCTGGTAATCTTCTTATTATTTCACTAAACATTATTGCATTTACTACTGTAGCACCTTGTTCTTCAACATTACATTCTTTAATAATGTATTCTATTCCTAATTCTAGATCATAACAAGTAAATTTTATATCATTATCATTAGTTTGAATAAGTATTCCTTCTAAAACTGGCATTGTTGTTCTAACAGCAACTGCTTTAGTTACGGAATTAATAGCTTTAAGCAATTTTTCTTTGTCACAAATAAATTTCATAATTTTTTTCCTTTCTTATTATAATAATATAAATATATATAGTAGTAGTATTAATAGGTACTGTGGATTTTGTGGAAAACCTATTAAAACACTTAAATACCTACGGAAATAGATGTTGATAAGTTTGTGGAAAATTTTTAATTTTATCCACACAATTAAATTAATTATTCACATTTATAATTATTCACAGGTTATCTACAAGATTTCAACATATAGTATGTGGATAACCAATCAAGCTATTCCGTAGTAATAATTTGCATTTTTTTTATCAAACAAAGATTTTCCAAACATAAATTTTATTAATGATTAAATTGACTTTAAATTTATACTAATTTGAGGAAATAAGTATTTTTTTCACACTTTCCACAATTAATTTGGTATTAGAATTAGATCCTATTTCTTTTTCAATTTTATTACATGCATGCATTACTGTTGTATGATCTCTTTTTCCAAAATCATTTCCTATTTGAGGTAAAGACATTTGAGCAACATTTCTACATAAATACATTGCAATTTGTCTAGGAAAAGTTACATCATTAGATCTTTTTGATCCTTTTAAATCTTGAGGAGATATATTAAAATATTTTCCTACTACATCTTGTATATATTCTGATGAAATAACTTTATCTTGGATTGATACAACATCATTTATTGCTCTTTCTGCCATTTCCATAGTTATAGAACTATTAGTAAGAGATGCTTTTGCTATAAGTTTATTTAATGTTCCTTCTAATTCTCTTATGTTTGTATCTACCCTAGTTGCTATTGATGAAAGAATATCATCATCGATTATAATATTATCAATTTGAGTTTTCTTTCTTAATATTGCTAATCTTGTTTCAAAATCAGGACTAGATATATCGGCAATAAGTCCCCAATCAAATCTAGATTTTAATCTATCTTCTAATAATTCTATATCTTTTGGTGGTTTATCACTTGAAAGTACAATTTGTTTTCCTGCTTCATATAATGTATTAAATGTATGGAAAAATTCTTCTTGTGTACTTTTTTTATTAGCAATAAATTGAATATCATCTATTAATAAAACATCTATATTTCTATACTTTTCTCTAAATTTTTCTGTAGCTTGATCTTTTAAAGCATTTATTAATTGATTAGTAAAATTTTCAGATGTTACATATAATATTTTAGAATTAGGATTATTTCTTAAAATTTGATTACCAATAGCATGCATAAGGTGTGTTTTTCCAAGTCCTACTCCCCCATATATAAAAAATGGATTATATTTTGAACCTGGAGTTTCGGCAACTCCCATAGCAGCAGCTTGTGCAAATTTATTATTACTTCCTACAACAAATGTATTAAAAGTATATTTTGGGTTTAATCCGGAATTTAATAAAGCTTTATTATTTGCTACATTAGGAATATTAGTTAAAATATCATTTTCCTCATCGTTCAATTTTATAAAAACTTTACATTTTTTATTTGTAATAAAATTAAAAGTATTTGTTAATAGATCTATGTATCTTGATTCAATAGTATCTCTTTGAAATGAATTTGATGCTAATAAAACAATAACATTGTCATTGATACTTTTTAATTCTAATGGTTGAATCCATGTTTCGTATGTAATTACTGTAGTTTCTTCTTTTAATAACTCCTTTGCTCTAATCCAAAGGTCATTTATTGTTTCATTAGACATTGCCTTACCCCTTACCTATTTTTCAAAATTAAAAAAAGTTATTTAATAGCCACAATAAAAAATGTGTAAATCATGTTAAATAACGTTTTCTTTAGTTTCTTTTATTACCAATATATCATATCAAAAATTTACACAAATAGTCAAGAAAAAACAAAAAATAAAATAATAATTTTTTATTTAAATCTATTGACATAATAGGGAAAAATAGTATATAATATTAACTACGATTGAATTAATTTAGCAATAGAAAATGGAGGTGCAAAATAATGAAAAGAACATATCAACCAAAAAATAGACAAAGACAAAAAGAACATGGATTTTTAAAAAGAATGTCTACTAGACAGGGAAGAAACGTAATAAAAGCTAGACGTGCTAAAGGAAGAAAAAAATTAAGTGCGTAAAAATATGGTCACAATGAAAAGTGACCTTTTTTAAGGTATATATATGAAAAAAATAAAAACTTTAAAAATGAATTATGAATTTAAAAATGTTTTTAATAAAGGAAAATATTATATAGGAAAACAAATTATTATATATGACTTAAAAAATAAATATGATTATAATAGACTTGGAATTGCAATTAGTAATAAATTATGCAAAGCTGTAAAAAGAAATGAAATAAAAAGAAAGATAAGGGCTGTTTATCAAGAGTTAGAAAAAAACACTGTAAAAGGACATGATTTAGTATTTATTTGGAATAAAAAAGAACCTATAGAAAATCTTTCTTATAAAATTATATATAATGATATGAAAAGTTTATTTTTTAAGATAGGAATTTTTAAATAAATGAAAAAAATCTTTATTAAAATATTAAATTTTTATCAAAAAAGAATATCTCCAATTATAGGATCTTTTGGAATACACTGTAAATATTATCCGAGTTGTTCAGAATATATGAAACAAGCAGTTAAAAAATATGGTTTTTTAAAAGGTTTTATTTTAGGAATTAAAAGACTTCTTAAATGTAACCCATTTTCTAAAGGTGGAGTAGATCTATTAAAATGAAAGGAGAAAATTAATGTCTTTTTTAGCTAATTTATTAGGTTATGTACTTAATTATATATATAATTTTGTTCAAAATTATGGTTGGGCAATTATAATATTTTCAATATTATTGAAATTAATAATATTACCTTTTACTATAAAACAGCAAAAAACGATGAAAAAAACTGCTAAAATTCAAGAGCAGATGAAAAGTTTACAAGTAAAATATAAAAATGATCCTGAAAAATTAAATAGAGAAACTATTGATTTATATAAAAGGGAGAAGGTAAGTCCATTTTCAGGATGTTTGAGTGGAATATTACAATTACTTATATTTTTATCAGTATTTTATTTAGTAAGTAGACCTTTAACATATATGAAAAAAATAGACAGTGGAATTATAGAAAATTATAAAACAGAGCTTACAGAAAATGGTGAAACATCTTCATATCCAGAAATTAAAATAATTGAAACTAAGTCAAGTGAAGATGAAAATGTAAATATAAATATGAATTTTTTGGGCTTAAATTTAAGCAAAGTTCCAATGCAGAATTTAAATGATTTTAAAGTTTATATTATTCCTGTTTTATATATAATTACTACATTTATAAATATAAAAATTTCAATGGCTCTTACACAAAATAAGAAAGATAAAAATGTAGAAAAAAAGGTTTCAAAAGATGGGGAAGAGACTACAGAAGAACAATTAGAAAGTATGCAACAGATGTCTAATAGTATGAACTATATGATGCCTATAATGTCTATTGCCATTGCCTTAATTGCTCCTTTAGGATTATCATTATATTGGTTTGTAAGTAACTTGCTACAACTATTAGAAAGAGTTATAATAAATACAATATTTAATAAAAAAGAAGAAAATGCCTAGGAGGATTAAATATGGAATCTATAATATCAGAAGGAAAAACATCAAATGAAGCAATAGAAAAGGGATTAAAAGAATTAGGATGCTCAAGACAAGATGTAGAAATAAAAGTTTTAGAAAATGAAGATAAAAGAAGTTTTTATAGCATTCTTTCTCCAAGAGTGGTTAAAGTAGAACTAACATTAAAAGAAAATGTACAAGCTGCTATAGAAAAAAGAAAAGTAAATAGTGAAGAAAAAATATTAAGTGAAGAAAATTATAATTTAGCAAAAAATAATCTATCAAAATTTTTGGATGATTTTGTAAAGGTATTTAAAGATATAGATTATGAAATAAATAAAAATAATAATTTAATTGAAATTAATATTACAGGTGAAAATTCAAACAAATTAATTGGATATAGAGGAGATATAATTAATTCTCTTCAAACAATATTAACAGCAATAGCAAATAAAGATGTTAATGACAGAGTAAGAATTTCTTTAGATATTTGTGATTATAAATCAAAAAGAGAGAATACTTTAAAAGAATTAGCAAAAAAATTAGAAAAAACGGTTTTAAGAACAAAAAGAAAAGTTGTTTTAGAGCCAATGACAGCTTATGAAAGAAAAATATTACATACAGAACTTCAAAACAGTAAAAATATTACTACTTATAGTATAGGCGAAGAGCCACATAGAAAATTAGTAGTAGATTTAAAAAAATAAATAAATTATAAATTCGAAGTCAAAGTTCGAGATTTAGTTGTAAAAAACAATCTTGCTTTGACTTTTTATATTTTAATATTAAGTAATAAATAGGAGTTATGAATAATGGAAAATACAATTGTTGCAATATCAACAGGAGCAGGGAATAGTGGAATTGGAATAATAAGGATGTCCGGAAAAAATTGCTTTGAAATATTAAATAAAATATTTATACCAAAAAATAAAGATAGTAAAATAAAAGGATACACAATTAAATATGGAAATATTATAAATCCTAAAAATAATGAAATAATAGATGAAGTTTTAGTTTCATATTTTGTAAGCCCTCATAGCTTTACGAGAGAAAATATGTGTGAAATTAATACTCATGGTGGAATGATAGTGGAAAGAAGAATTTTAGAAAATTGCTTAAACTATGGAGCAGAATTAGCAGAACCAGGAGAATTTACAAAAAGAGCTTTTTTAAATGGAAGAATTGATCTTGCACAGGCTGAGTCTGTTATTGATTTAATAAATTCTAAATCAAAAAAAGAAGCACAAGAATCAATAAAAGGACTTCAGGGTAAGCTATCTGAAAAAATAGAAAGTATAGAAAAGGAAATT
Organism: uncultured Clostridia bacterium; assembly: GCA_947625075.1. Taxonomy (GTDB): domain Bacteria; phylum Bacillota; class Clostridia; order TANB77; family CAG-508; genus CAG-793. The sequence goes on along the minus strand of CANQMY010000001.1, from coordinate 6,275 downwards.
ACTGATGTGATGGTTAATATTGAAGTAATATTAGACTATCCAGAATACGATGTACCTGAAATAACAAATAAAGAAACTGTTATTAAGTTAGAAAAAATAAAAAACATGCTTGATGAATTAGAAAAAAGTTTTGATAGAGGAAAATTAATTAGAGATGGAATTAAGACAGTTATATTTGGAAAACCAAATTCGGGAAAATCATCTTTATTAAATGCTATATTAGATGAAGATAGGGCAATTGTTAGTGATATAGAAGGTACAACAAGAGATTCCATAGAAGAATATATAAATATTGATGGAATTTCTTTAAAATTAATAGATACTGCAGGAATAAGAGAGACAGACAATATTATAGAAAAAATAGGAGTAGAAAAAAGTAAAAAGCTTGCTAATGAAAGTGATTTAATAATTGCAATTTTTGATTTATCAAAACAACTAGAAAAAGAAGATGAAGAGATAATAAAAATTATAAAAGATAAAAACGCAATAATAGTTCTAAATAAAGTTGACATAAAACAAAAAGAAAATACTATAGAAAAAGAAATACTAAAATTATGTAAACCAACAATTAAAATTTCTGCTTTAAAAAAAGAAGGAATAGATGAATTATATAAAAAATTAAGTGAAATGTTTAAAATAAATGATATATTTAATGATAATAATGTTTTAATTACAAATGAACGACATAAAAATCAAATAATTAAAGCAAAAGAAAATATAATAAAGGGAATAGATGCAGTTGGGAAAAATATGCCTATAGATATATCATCAATTTATATTAAACAAGCTTTAGAAAATTTAGGAGAAATTACAGGTAAGAATGTAACTGAAGATATAATAAATGAAATATTTAAAAGATTTTGTTTAGGAAAGTAGAAAATAAGATTTAATGAAAAACGAACAAAAAAAATAATAATAAAATATAAGAAAATAAATAAAAAGTTTAATTTATATAATAAAAAAATTTATTTTTATGTTTATGTTTCATAAATAACTAATTAAAATAAAAAAATGTAATAAAAGGAGAAATAAAATGAGTTATAATGCTGGAATGTATGACGTGGCTGTTATTGGAGCAGGACATGCAGGATGTGAAGCGGGTCTTGCATGTGCAAGGATGGGAATGAAAACACTAATATTTTCTATTAGCTTAGAGGCAGTTGCTAATATGCCTTGCAATCCACATATTGGAGGAAGTTCAAAAGGACATATCGTTAGAGAAATAGACTGCTTAGGTGGCGAGATGGGAAAAAATATTGATAAAACTTTTGTACAATTAAAAATGCTTAATACATCTAAAGGTCCGGCAGTATATTCTTTGAGAGCTCAAGCAGATAGAAAAAGATATCAAGCAGAAATGAAGCATACATTGGAAAAACAAGAAAATTTATTTTTAAAACAAGCTGAGATTGTTAATATTAATGTAGAAAATAATAAAGTTAAATCTATTGAAACAAACATTGGAGCAGTTTATGATGTTAAAGCGGTTATTTTAGCTACTGGTACATATTTAGGTGGAATGATACATATAGGTGATGTGTCATATTCAAGTGGACCAGATGGAGTAGCTGCTGCAAATAGTTTAACGAGAATTTTAAAAGATTTAGGAATAAAAATTAATAGATTTAAAACAGGAACTCCTGCAAGAGTTAATAAAAGAAGCTTAGATTTTGAAAAGATGCAAATTCAAGAAGGGGATGAAGAGATTGTTCCTTTTTCAATGGAGAATAGTTTTAATAAATGTGATAATCAACTTCCATGTTATTTGACATATACTAATGAAAATACTCATAATATTATCAGAAAAAATTTAGATAAATCTCCTTTATATTCTGGAAAAATACATGGAACAGGCCCAAGATATTGTCCATCAATAGAAGACAAAGTTGTTAGATTTGCAGATAAAGAAAGACATCAGTTATTTATAGAACCAATAGGAAGAGACACAGATGAAATGTATGTTCAAGGTATGAGTTCTTCTCTTCCAGAAGAAGTACAAATTGCAATGTATAGAACTATTCCAGGAATGGAACATGTAGAGTTTACAAGACCTGCATATGCTATTGAGTATGATTGTATAGATCCACAAGAATTGAAACTATCATTAGAACATAAAAAAATTGAAGGAATGTTTTTTGCTGGACAGATAAATGGTACTTCTGGTTATGAAGAAGCAGCATCACAAGGGTTAATAGCAGGTATAAATGCTTCATTAAAAATAAAGGGAAAAGAACCTATTATATTAGATAGATCACAAGCATATATAGGTGTTCTTATCGATGACATCGTTACAAAAGGTACAAATGAACCATATAGAATGATGACATCCCGTGCAGAATATAGACTACTTTTAAGACAAGATAATGCAGATTTAAGATTAACTGAGATTGGATACAAAATAGGCCTTATAAGTGAAGAAAGATATAAAAAATTCTTGGAAAAAAAGGATATGATTGAAAAAGAAATAAAAAGATTAAATAATACGATAATAAAACCAAATGAAAAAGTAAATAAGTTTTTAGAAAAAAATAACTCTAGTATTATTACAACAGGAGTAAAAATGGCGGATTTATTAAAAAGAACGGAATTAGATTATTTTAAATTACAAGAAATTGATGTTGATAGACCAAATATGGAAAAAGAAGTTATGGAAGAAGTTAATATTTCCATTAAATATGAGGGATATATAAAATTAGAAGAAGAACAAGTAGAAAAATTTAAAAAGCTAGAAAATAAAAAATTAGATGAAAATATTGATTATGAAAATATAAAAGGACTAAGAATAGAAGCAAGACAAAAATTAAATAAGATTAAACCAATATCAGTTGGTCAAGCATCGAGAATCTCAGGAGTTTCTCCTGCTGATATATCTGTTCTTTTGATATATTTAGAAACTATAAAAAGAGGTAATAAATAATATGAATGTTAAAGATATAATTAAAATTGATCAAGATAAAAATAATTTATTTAATACATATAAAGATCTATTAATAGAATGGAATAAGAAAATAAATTTAACAGCTATTACTGATGAGGATGAGATTATTTTAAAACATTTCATTGATTCTATTTCGATACTTAAATATATAGAAAAAAATCAAAAAATAATCGATATTGGTACAGGAGCTGGGTTTCCAGGAATTCCATTAAAAATTATGGATGAAACATTAGATATTACATTAGTTGATTCATTAAATAAAAGAATTAATTTTTTAAATAATGTAATTGAAAGTTTAGGTCTAAATAAAATTCAAGCAATTCATACAAGAGCAGAAGACATAGGAAGAAATAACATGTATAGAGAAAAATATGATGTTGCAACATCAAGGGCAGTTGCCAATTTAAGTACACTTCTAGAATATTTAATGCCTTTTGTAAAAGTTGGAGGAATATGTATTTGCATGAAAGGTCCAAATATTAATGAAGAATTAAATAGTGCAAAAGGGGCTATAAAGGAATTAGGAGGAAAAATCGAAAAGATTGATAATTTTTACTTACCTAATTCAGAAATAGAAAGGAATATTATTATAATAAGAAAAATAGGTAAAATTAATTTTAAATATCCTAGAAAAGCTGGAATACCTGCTAAAGATCCAATAAAATAGTTTTTTTTATGAACAATTTGTTGTTGACAGATTGTTCATTTTTTTGTATTATAATACGTAGACTGGAGGAGATAAAATTGGGTAAAATAATTTCTATTGCAAATCAAAAAGGCGGAGTAGGAAAAACTACAACAGCAATTAATATAGCAGCTTTACTTGCTAAAAAAGGAAAAAAAGTTTTACTTGTTGATGCAGACCCACAAGGTAATGCTACAAGTGGAGTAGGAATAGATAAAAATTGTGAGTTTTCGACTTATGATATACTTATAAATGATGTCGAAGTTCATAACACTATTCAAACAGGAAAAATAAAGAACTTAGACATTTGCCCTACGAACATGAGTTTGGCAGGAGCGGAAGTAGAATTAGTTAGCGCAATGAATAGAGAGTATAGGTTAAAGCAACAATTAGATAAAGTAAAAGAACATTATAATTTTATTTTTATAGATTGTCCGCCATCATTAGGATTAATTACAATAAATGCATTAACAGCATCTGATAGTGTTTTAATTCCAGTTCAGTGTGAATATTTTGCGTTAGAAGGAGTAGGAGAATTATTAAAGACAATTGATTTAGTAAGAAAATATTATAATAGAAATTTAAGCATTGAAGGTGCAGTTTTAACAATGTTTGATGCTAGAACAAAATTATCAAATCAAGTAGTTAAAGAAGTTAATAGATATTTTGAAAACAAAGTATTTGAAACAGTAATACCAAGAAATATAAGATTAAGTGAGGCACCAAGTTATGGATTACCAATTTCTGTATATGATCCAAGATCAAAAGGAGCTAAAAGCTATGAGAAATTGGCAAAAGAAATTTTAAAAAAGAATAAATAAAAATAAAGGAGTAGAAAAATGGCAAAAAACTCAGGATTAGGAAGAGGATTAGATGCTTTATTTTCAGAAAGTAAAGTTCTTAAAGAAATAAATGAAAGCACTAATGAAGGAGAAAAAATAAAAAATATTAAAATTGTAGATATAGAACCAAATACAGAGCAAGCTAGAAAAACATTTAATGAAGAATCTATTGAAGAATTAGCTCAATCTATAAAAAGATATGGTATATTACAACCAATTATTGTAGAAAATAAAGGTAAATTCTATAAAATAATTGCAGGAGAAAGACGTTGGAGAGCTGCAAAAAAAGCAGGATTAACTGAAATGCCATGCCTTGTTAGAAATGAAGATGAACAAAGAAACAAAGAAATATCATTAATTGAGAATATTCAAAGAGAAAATTTAAATCCTATTGAAAAAGCAGTTGGATATAAACAATTAATTGATAATTATAATTTAAGACAACAAGATTTAGCTGATAAATTGGGTATAAGTAGAACAAATGTAACTAATACTTTAAGAATACTAAATTTGGATCCAAGAGTTATACAACTTGCACTTGATGGAAAATTAACAGAAGGTCATTGTAGGTCTCTTATGGCAATTACTGATAATGATATACAATATGAAACAGCTCTAAAAATTATTGAAAATGGTGGAACGGTTAGAGATATTGAAAGAACTGTAAAAAATAAAAAGAAATTACAAAAAAAAGATAAAAAATATGAAGCTGTATATAGAGATATAGAAGATTCATTTAGAAATTTTTTTGGTACTAAAGTTAAGCTTAATGCTGGCCCTAGAAGTGGAAAAATAGTTATACAATATTCCTCTAATGAAGAATTAGAAAGAATATTAGATATTATTAGAAAGGAACAATAATTGAGAGATTTAAATTTTTTTTTAATAATTCTAGCATGTATTTCCTTAATTATTTCATTAATAAGTATTTATATTACTTTAAGAACTAAATTAAAATATGAAAAATTAGCAATTAGATTAGGAAATGGTGAAAATATTTCAGATATATTAAAAAATTATATAGCTAAAGTAAATGATTTAGATAAAAAAGATGATCAAATTATTAAATATTGTAATGAAATAAACCAAGAAATAAATAAAAATTTAAAAAAAATAGGATTAATTAAATATAATCAATATAATAATACTAAAAATAATTTAAGCTTTGCATTAGCATTATTAGATGAAGAAAATAATGGAATAATAATTAATAGTATTTATGGAGCTGACTATTCAAATGTTTATAGCAAATTAATTATAAAAGGTACATGTAAGGAAAAATTATCATCAGAAGAAAAAGAAGCACTAAATATAGCTAAAAATAAAAAATAAAAAATATAAAAAATATAGACACGAAAAAGTGTTTATATTTTTTTTAATTAAATAAAATAATAAAAATAAATAATAATAAATAATAAAAAATAAAAAATAAATAATAAATAATAAATAAAAATTAATAAATAATAATTAATAATTAATAAAATAAATATAATAAAAAATTAATAGTAGATAATAAATAAAAATAATTTTATAAAGTTAAAAAATGATAAAAAAGAATGTAAAATAATAAAATTATATATAAAAAAAAGAAAAAAATTTAACTTTTATATAAAAATTAATAAGTTTTTATAAGTAATAAAAACTATTAGATTTTGAAAGATTTATAGTAAAATAGTAAAAAAAATTGTATTTTGATAAAAAATAAAAATCTAGTCAAAAAGACAATATAGAACATATTTGAAAAACGAAAAAATGAAACCATACATAAAAAATAAAAATCTTTAAAAGTATAGGGAATTCAATATATTTT